>NZ_VOXR01000021.1:0-41895 GCF_013420645.1 Acinetobacter sp. C15 | reverse complement strand
AAGAGTGAACCACCTGATCCCTTCCCGAACTCAGAAGTGAAACCTCTTAGCGCTGATGGTAGTGTGGGGTTACCCATGTGAGAGTAAGTCATCGCCAGCTCATTATTCAAAATCCCCCTAGCTTAAACAGCAGGGGGATTTTTTTATGCAGAAAATAAAACTAAAAGAATTATAATTTCCAGAAAGGTATCTAGGTGTTGTATTCAATAAATAGAAAATTAATATTTGGCCGTAAAAGCCGGTCTTTAAATTGTCACTGAATCATCCCAGCACTGTCATTTTTTCCTGTTTGAATAGTTTTCCCCAATTGCTATTTTTAAACTTTATGAAAAAAAGATCTCTTGGCCTTTTTATGGCCGTTGTGTTGGGCTTGAACGGATGTAATGATTCTGATGAAAAGACGCAGGTGACGCCTACACCCTTGATCAATGAGCCAACTTTGGTGGCTTTTGCAAAACTGGATGTGGCCACCTATGCAGAAGGACCAGATTCCGGTGCATATGTGACCGGTGCAAACGGAATTTTGCCGCCATTTTCTGGGCAGCCTGTGCAAGGTTTTTCGGCTGCTTTAAAAAATAATGATGGGACTTATCTGGTGATGTCTGACAATGGTTTTGGCACGCAAGATAACTCGGCTGACTATCTGCTGCGTTTGCATGTGATTCAACCGACCTTTAGAACAAAAATAGCAACTAACACTGAAGTGAAGCATTTAAGTTATGTGCAGCTGCGTGATCCGAATAAACTCATTCCCTTTTCTATTGTCCATCAAGATACTGCCGAACGTTTGTTAACCGGGGCGGATTTTGACCCGGAATCGATGCAGCGTGCACCGAATGGCGAGATCTGGATTGGGGATGAGTTTGGACCCTATTTACTGCATTTTTCTGCCGACGGTATATTGCTGAGTCCACCAATTCCATTACCGAATCCACTGAATCCGGCGCAAGAGCTGCGTTCACCTCAGAATCAGTTCAATAAAGAGCAGCTGAATTTTGTTGAACCGCTGGTACAGCGTAGTGGTGGCTTTGAGGGTATGGCGATCTCTCAAGATGGAAAATATCTGTATCCGCTGTTGGAAAAGCCATTACTGAACGATAGTTCTAATCGTTTAATCGTGTCTGAATTTGATTTGGCAAAAAAAGCCTATACAGGCAAATATTATTATTTTCCATTGCATACTAGCGCCACCGCGATTGGTGATTTTCAGCTGTATAGCCCGACTGAAGGAATTATTATTGAACGGGATGATAGTGAAAACGATCTGCTGGGCTATAAAAAGCTGATTAAAGTCACGCTCAGCGCCGCTGGTCAGAATATGCAGAGAGAAGATCTGGTCAATTTGATGGATATTGCCAATCCGGATTTACTTTATGGCACTGCGCGAGCGGGCGATATTGCGACCGGCGAGCGCTTTGGTTTTCCGTTTCAGACCATTGAAGATATTGTCATTGAAGGTCCAGACCTGATTACTGTGCTGAATGATAATAACTTCCCGAGTTCAAGTGGGCGAAATGCCAATCTGGCCGATGATAATGAAATTATTCAGATCCGTTTGCCAAAAGTATTGTTCTAAATTTATCAGCAATTACAGAAGGTCACCTCGGGTGGCCTTTCTTTATGAAAATTTTTTTGTATATTTTTTAATAAAAGCATGCTATAAAAATTAAAACAGGCATAAAAATTGCTTATAAAATGCGGTATTAAAAAAGGTGGGTAGTATGAAGTTATCAGTGGGATTAAAAGTTGCCAACTCCCTGTCATTGACACCCCAGTTGCAACAGGCCATTCGTTTACTTCAATTATCAAGTTTAGAACTTGAGCAAGAAATTCAATTACAGCTCGATAGTAATCCATTATTAGAGAAAGTTGAAGAACAGGCCGATGTTGAGAGTCTGTCAGTGGCAGATACAGATCGTGATCAAAAAGACTTAACCAATGAATTAAATGCCGATCATCTGCCAGATGATTTACCGGTCGATACCGACTGGGCTGATGTCTATACCCATCAGCCGACCAGTTTGGGTACGCCAGAATATGAAGAGCGTGAAGATAACCGTCAGGGTGTACTGGGTTTAAAAGAACATATGCTGGAGCAGATTAACCTGCTGCATTTTTCTAAAATTGACCAGCTGATTGCTTACTGCATTATTGATTCTCTGGATGATAAGGGCTTTCTGGAAAGCGATATCAGCGAGATTACTGCTTCAGTCCAGCATCTGCTCGATTCGATGGAGTATGAAGATAACATCGAAGACGATGAAGTGCTGGTGGTATTGAAACATATTCAACGGCTGGAGCCGGTGGGGGTTGGTTCGCGTCATCTGGCGGAATGTCTGTTGATCCAGCTGGAAAGTCTGCCGGCGAATACCCCATGCCGTCAGGATGCTATGCAGCTGATGACCCATTATGAGTTATTAATCAGCAATGAAATTCCAAAACTACTCAAGCAGACCGGTTTAAACACCGATCAGCTGAAATGTGCGGTCGAGTTGCTGAAAACCCTGAAACCGCATCCGGGTATGGAGTTTGAAGATAAAGAGTCGGATTATCAGATTCCAGATGTGGTGGTGATGAAGAAAAATGACAGCTGGCAGGTACAGCTGAATCCGGATGTCATGCCAAAACTCCGGGTTAACTCGTTTTATGCCAATATGATTCGTCGTGCCGATCAGAGTGATGACAATCAGTATTTACGTAACCAGATGCTGGAAGCTAAAAACTTTATCAAGAGTATTGATGAGCGGCATAAAACCTTACTCAAAGTCGCCACCTGTATTGTTGAACATCAACGTACTTTTCTGGAAATTGGCGCAGAAGGCATGAAACCCTTGGTGCTACGCGATATTGCTGAAGAGGTGGAGCTGCATGAATCTACGGTATCCCGCGTGACCACCAACAAATATATGCTGACCCCACGTGGCCTGTTTGAATTGAAATATTTCTTTTCAAGTCATGTTGGCACTACATCGGGTGGTGAAGCATCGTCAACTGCGATTCGTGCCAAGATCAAAAAACTGATTGCTGAAGAGAACTTACGTAAGCCTTTGTCTGATAACGCAATTGCTAATATTTTAAAAGAAGAGGGGATTGATGTGGCGCGACGTACGGTTGCAAAATATCGCGAATCTTTACATATTCCATCTTCTTCTGAAAGAAAAGTCTTGATCTAGTTTTGAAAATCTGCCTATTCTAGAGATTCATTATGAAAACATAATGAATCTTTTTTTCTATGAGGATGAGTCAAAATGATTGCATGAAGGTATCACTGAGCAGCAGTTCTGGTCCTGTACGTGAATCATTTTGATGATGACTCGTCTAATCCTAACGAAGGTGAGGGATAGAATTATGCAAATAACAATTCGTGGCCATCATTTATCAATTACACCTGCAATTGAAGAAAATATAAAAGCAAAGTTCGCGCAAATGACCAAACATCTGGATCAGGTCAATAGTATGCAGGTGAAGCTCAGTAAAGATCATCAGATCGATAAGCATTCTAAAAAAGGCAGTGCCAACCATATCGCAGAAGCGATTATCCGTTTACCTGGAACGGAGCTGTTTGCCCAGGCCTGTGCTGATGATATGTATACATCGATCAAGAAAATGTCAGAAAAATTAAAACGCCAATTAGACAAGCATCGCAAAATGCAGCTGGTTTATCAGCCTGTCGCGATTTAGCTGAAACAATCGGCAAAAAGAGGTTTTTAAAAAACCTCTTTTTTTATATATATAATGTATGTGACTAATGAATTATTTTTTTCATTTATAGTAAAATGACCGGTTTTACACCGTTGGTCCTATAAGAGGTCTTGTGATGAATAATGAACAGCTCGCTGAAATTTTAAAAGCTGCTTTTCCAGAGGCAGATGTAGTCGTTAGTGGGCAGGGTGGTAAATTTGATCTTCGTATTGTCGATGATCAGTTTGAAGGCAAACGTCTTGTTGCACGCCAACAGGCAGTGTATGCGCCGATTAATGCCTTGATCGCCAGCGGTGAAGTTCATGCGGTAACAATTAAAGCAATGACCAAAGAAGAATGGCGTAAAGCAAGCTTATTCGGAGCTTAATAAATTAATGGATAAATTTTTAATTCAGGGCGGTATTAAGCTCGAAGGTGAAGTGCGCATTTCTGGTGCGAAGAATGCAGCATTGCCATTACTGGCTGCCATGATTCTGGCCGATTCACCTATTACCCTGACCAATGTGCCTAATCTGAAAGATGTAAACACACTGGTTAAACTCATTGCGGGCCTCGGTATCACCATGTCTTATGAAGGCGACACGGTAGTGGCGGATACCTCGACCCTGAACAACCAGTTTGCACCGTATGAGCTCGTTAAAACCATGCGTGCATCTATTTTGGTGCTGGGTCCATTACTGGCGCGCTATGGCAGTGCACAAGTATCACTCCCGGGCGGTTGTGCAATTGGTTCGCGTCCGGTCGATCAGCATTTAAAAGCATTAGAAGCTTTAGGTGCAGAAATCCAGGTCGAAAATGGTTATGTACATGCCAAAGTCGATGGCCGCTTAAAAGGTGGCGAAGTGGTCTTTGATATGGTGACCGTGGGCGGCACTGAAAATATCTTGATGGCTGCCGTGCTGGCGGATGGTGTCACCACCATCCGGAATGCTGCACGTGAACCGGAAATCACCGATCTGGCACAAATGCTGATTAAGATGGGTGCCAAAATCGAAGGCTTGGATACCGATACTTTAGTGGTGACCGGTGTTGAAAGCCTGCACGGCTGTGAATATGCGGTAGTGGCAGACCGGATTGAAACAGGCTCTTATCTGGCGGCGGCAGCCATTACTGGTGGTAAGATTAAAACCACGCATACCGATCCGGCCCTGCTCGAATCAGTATTAGACAAATTTGAAGAGATGGGCGCAGAAGTCACCCGTGGGGATGACTGGATTGAACTGGATATGATGGGTAAACGTCCGAAAGCGGTCAGCTTCCGTACTTTGCCACACCCAGATTTCCCGACCGATATGCAGGCCCAGTTGATGGCAGTGAATGCCGTTGGTCGTGGTTTTGCCACCATCTCTGAAACGATTTTTGAAAACCGTTTTATGCATGTTCCTGAATTGGCACGTATGGGCGCCAATATTCAGGTTGAAGGCAATGATGCTGTGGTAACCGGTGTAGAAAAATTATCTGCAGCACCTGTCATGGCTACAGATTTACGTGCTTCGTTCTCTTTAGTGTTAGCAGCTCTGGCGGCTGAAGGGGAAACACTGATTGACCGTATTTATCATATTGATCGCGGTTATGAAAATGTCGAAGCGAAGTTACAAGGTTTAGGTGCCCAAATTAAGCGAGTAAGTTAATGAGCGATATGAGAAACGATGATCCAAACTTTGACGTAATGGGCAATTTTGATCATGGTTTAACTTTAGCATTAAGTAAGGGACGTATTTTAAAAGAGACACTGCCATTGCTGGAAACAGCGGGCATTAACTTACTGGAAGATCCTGAAAAATCCCGTAAGTTAATTTTTCCAACCACTCATAAACAGGTGCGTATTCTGATTTTACGTGCTTCTGATGTGCCGACCTATGTGGAAAATGGTGCAGCAGATTTAGGTGTGGCAGGTAAAGATGTCTTGATGGAACATGGTGCGCAAAATGTCTATGAACCATTAGATTTAAAAATTGCCAACTGTAAGCTGATGACAGCGGGTAAAGTTGGTATGGTTCGTCCAAAAGGCCGCTTAAAAATTGCGACCAAATATGTGAACCTGACCCGTCAATACTATGCCAGCCTAGGTGAACAGGTCGATGTGATCAAGCTCTATGGTTCGATGGAACTGGCACCGCTGGTCGGTCTGGGTGATTATATTGTCGATGTGGTCGATACCGGGAATACGTTACGTGCCAATGGTTTAGAACCACTGGAAGAAATCTGTAAAGTATCTTCCCGTTTAATCGTCAACAAAGCCAGTTTTAAACGTAAACAGGCGTTGTTAAATCCGATTATTGCCCAGTTAGAACAGGCTGTGGCTGATCGTGAACAGGCCAAACAGGCGTAAGTTGTTCAAATAAAAGACCGCTCTTAAGAGCGGTTTTTTATGGCGGTTTATGAGAACAGTCCTGTTAATACTTTTCTTCAATTTGAGCAAAAGTAATTTTCCATAAAAGTCCGTGGCCCAATGTGTGATTGATACCCACAAAAGCCCTGAAAACAGGTAAACTAATCTTTTCCATATCAACCTTGTGGGTAAATTGATGCGACGTTTATCGACTCAAGATCAGAACTTCAAGCAGGTGTTTGCTGACTTGTTGGCTTTTGAAACAGTGAGTGATCCAGAACTGTTAAAAACCGTAGACCAAATCATTGCTGATGTCCGTCAGCATGGTGATGCTCATGTTCTTAAATTAACTCAGCAGTTCGATCGACATCCCGCGCATCAATTTTCAGATCTAGAACTAACCCAAGAACAGCTTAAAGCTGCCTTTGACACATTAAACCCTGAAGTGCGTGAGGCATTAGAGCTGGCTGCAGCACGTATCCGTGAATTCCACCAGGCACAAAAGCAGGATGGCTGGACCTATGTCGATGCCTTGGGCAATACCTTAGGGCAGAAAGTCACACCACTGGACCGCGTGGGCATTTACGTGCCGGGTGGTCTGGCGTCTTATCCATCTTCAGTACTCATGAATGCTGTTCCTGCACATGTCGCGGGTGTGCCTGAAATTATCATGGTGGTTCCGGCGCCGAATGGTGAGTTGAATCCACTGGTTCTGGCGGCGGCCTATTTAGCGGGCGTGACACGTCTGTTTACCATTGGTGGTGCACAAGCGGTCGCGGCGCTGGCCTATGGTACAGAAACCATTCCATCGGTCGACAAAATTACCGGTCCAGGTAACCGTTTTGTCGCAGCAGCAAAACGTGCGGTATTTGGTCAAGTCGGTATTGATATGATTGCCGGCCCATCGGAAATTCTGGTCTATGCCGAAGGTGAGAATAATGCAGAGTGGCTGGCGATGGATTTATTGTCGCAAGCCGAGCACGACACCGTCGCGCAAGCAGTATTCATTACACCAGATGAAGAATTATTGAATGCTGTTGATGGCTGGATTGAAAAGCACCTAGAAGCATTGCCAAAAGCAGAGATCGCTCGTACCTCGATTGAAAACCGTGGTGCATTGGTATTGGTGAAGGATCGTCAGGAAGCGATTGAGTTAATTAATCAGGTGGCACCTGAACACCTGGAATTATGCATGGATGATCCGCAAGTGATGGCAGAAGATATTCGTCATGCCGGGGCAATCTTTATGGGGCGTTATACCCCTGAAGCGATTGGGGATTACTGCGCTGGTCCAAACCACGTGCTGCCAACCTCAGGTACTGCCCGTTTCTCCTCACCGCTGGGTGTGTATGATTTCCAGAAACGTTCTAGCCTGATCATGTGTTCGCAAGAAGGGGTGAAAACTCTGGCCAAAACTGCGGATGTATTGGCGCAGCAAGAGAACCTGGATGCACATGCGAGATCAGCACGTTATCGTTATCAGTAATTAAAGAAATAGAAAACCTCTCCCTAGCCCTCACTTGCGCTTCATTTTAAAGCAGTGCTTTAAAACTTGCTCAGGAGAGGGAACTTTGAGAATTTAAAAATGAATATCACCACCGAACAAATGCGTTTCTGGAGTCCGGCAGTACGTGAATTAGAACCATACGTACCGGGCGAACAACCGAAAATCCAGAACTTACTTAAACTGAATACCAATGAAAACCCGTATCCGCCATCGCCAAAAGTGGTGGAAGCGGTGCAGAAGGTACTGGCAAACTCGGCGGATGCGTTACGTTTGTATCCAGACCCGGATGCTTCCGAGTTAAAACAGGCCATTGCCAAACAGCAGCAGGTACCGGTTGAGCAGGTTTTTGTTGGCAATGGTTCTGATGAAGTGCTGGCACATATCTTTAAAGCCTTCTTTGTTCAGGATCTGCCGCTGTTGTATCCGGATATTACCTATAGTTTCTACCCGGTCTATAGCCAGTTTTTTGGGGTTAATACCCAGGTCATCCCTCTAAATGACAATTTTGAAATTGTGGTGGATGATTATAAGCAGCCAAATTGCGGCATTATTATTACCAATCCGAATGCACCAACCAGTATTGATATGGGCCTGGCTGCCATTGAGGAAGTGCTTCAAGCCAATCCAAACTCAGTTGTGGTGATTGATGAGGCCTATGTAGACTTTGGTGCCGAATCTGCGGTCAGCCTGGTGGAAAAATACGAGAATTTAGTGGTATGTCAAACCACATCTAAATCGCGTTCTTTGGCTGGTTTACGGGTCGGTTTTGCGATTGCCCAGCCACATTTAATTGCTGCGCTGGAAGCGGTAAAAAACAGTTTTAACTCTTACCCAATGGATCGTTTCGCGATTGCAGCAGCTGTCGCATCGTTTGAAGATCAGGAATACTTTGAAGCGCAGAACCAGAAAGTGATTGCGAGTCGCGAAACACTGGTGGCACAGCTGGCTGAGCTGGGTTTTAAGGTATTGCCATCAAGTGCGAACTTTATCTTTGCATCTTTACCAAGCAAAGATGCCGGTGAATTGGCAGCTGAATTGCGCGAACGTGGCATCATTGTGCGTTATTTTAACAAGCCACGGATTAACCAATTCCTTCGGATCACCATCGGTACCGATGAGCAAAACCAGCGTTTAGTGGATACCTTGAAAAATGAGATTTTGGTTTAAGTGAATCCACCCTAACCCTCCTTTGATAAAGGAGGGGACTCTTCCCTCTAGAAAAGGTGAGAAACAATGGTTCTCAAGGGGAGGGATTCATAAAAAAGCGACTCAATTGAGTCGCTTTTTTATTTATTCAGGTGTGTACCAGGTATTGAGTAAATCCAGCATCGCCGAAACCTTATCAAAACATTCCTGATATTCTGCATCACAATCAGAGGCAATGGTAATACCACCACCGGCCCATAACGAAACTTCGTGTTGATATTTTTGAATCGAGCGAATCAGAATATTCCAGGAACCGGTACCATCAAAATTAAAATAACCCATTGATCCGCAATAGGCCCCGCGTGGTGTGCCTTCCAGCTCTTCAATAATCTGCATGGCGCGAATTTTAGGGGCGCCAGTAATCGAGCCGCCCGGAAGTGCAGACAGCAATACATCTAGTGGATTGATTTCTGCTTTTAACGTCGCAGTGATTTCACTCACCATATGATGCACTTGTTTAAATGATTCAATATTAAATAACTTCGGCGTTTTTACTGAACCGGTTTCAGCATAGACACTCAGATCATTACGTAGTAAATCGACGATCATCACATTTTCAGCCTGATCTTTTTCAGAATTTTTTAAGGTCTGTTTAGATTGTTTATCTAATCGTGGATCTGTATAGCGTGGCATGGTGCCTTTAATCGGTTTGGTGAGGAGTTGCCGATGAGGCAGAAAATCAATAAATAATTCAGGTGAACAGCTGAGTAATTCAAAGTCATTTATTTTTAAATAACCGGCATAAGGAGCATGGGTTAGCGCCCAAAAATCTGTAGCGGTATCTAATAATAATCCTTCCGCAGAACCTTTAAATTCCTGGGTTAAATTAATCTGATAACAATCACCTGCAACAATATAATCCTGGACTTGATTAAAGGCCTGTTGATATTCAGTTTTATTCCAGCGTGCGGTACAGGCCTGAGTTAATTTAAATGAATTCTCCCGTTTTTGAGCCAACAAATTTTGAATATAAGTCAATAAAAATTCGGCTTGCTGCTCATCGCTGGTGAAATACCAGTGCCCATTTTCCAGAGTTAGAAAACTGTGAAATTGTCCTAGAAATAAACACGGTTGAGCTTTGCTTTGAGTATGAATGTGCTGTTGGGCGGCATAATCGTAGCTGATAAAACCGATCAGCCCGCCTTTAAAATAACTGTCGCCAATACAACCAGTTGCCTGCAAAAAGTCATCTAAAGAAGGCGCTGCTGTTTCTTCAAGATAATGATTAAAACTGTGTTGCTTAAAATACTGCCATTTATTTTGTTGAATAAGGTAGTAATGTTTTGCCGATAAGCCAATAATCGGTTGGCCATTATTTTCTAAATAAACAAGATGTGAGAGTGAACCCAGCGCTTTTAAAATTTCTGCTGGGGTATAGGGGGATTCACAAAGTACTTGTTTGTAGAAAGATGAGGTGGCCATAAATTTGGAGAAAATCAACAATAAATATCTATTTTACCTGATTCTGCGCCAAGAAAATGCTTATGACCGTTTATTGTTAACCAGTATGATCCAAACGCGTACCCAAGGTTTCCAGATGAGTCGGGAAATGCTGGTTTTTGCGGTCTTCAAAATAATGTCTTAAGGTGTGTTCCACGCTTGGGAAGGCTAGTTCTGCCCATGGAATTTCATCTTCGCTAAACAGACGCGATTCAATAGTTTCTTCACCCGCCCCAAATTGACCTTCAATCAGCTGCGCTTTAAACAGCACATAAATCTGGCCAATCCGTGGAATGTTGTACATGCAGTACAGCTGCTCAATCTCGATTTCCGCTTCTGCTTCTTCACGGGTTTCACGTGCCGCGCCTTGTTCCATGGTTTCAAACAGTTCCATATAACCGGCAGGTAGGGTCCAGAGTCCATAACGCGGTTCAATGGCACGGCGGCATAATAACACCTGATCTTCCCACAGCACCAAAGCACCGCAAATCACTTTCGGATTCACATAATGAATACTGCCACAATGGCTGCAAACACGGCGTAACTGGTGATCGCCTAAAGGAATTTTTTCCGTTGTTTTATGTCCACACGTTCCGCAAAAGTTCATATTCAGCATCAACGATAAAGTTGCTGATCAGCATAACTGAAAAAATGAACTTTGGCATCATTTCTATCCTTTTGCCCAGAATTTCAGCTATGATGAAAGTCAGGCAATCAGGATAATAAAAGATGGTAGAGCATTCATTGACACAGGAATTGCAACAGCGCTTACGCTTCTCGCGAAGTATGCGTGAGGCGCATGCGGCCGTGTTGATTGCGATTACCGATGAAGCTCAGCCGAAAGTCCTGCTGACCCGCCGCTCGGCCTATTTAAACAGCCATGCCGGTGAGGTATCTTTCCCGGGCGGCAAGCGCGATCCGCAGGATACCAGTAATATTGTGGTGGCACTGCGCGAAGCACAGGAAGAAACCGCGCTGAATCCTTTTGATGTGGAACTGATTGGCGATTTGCCAATGCAAAAATCGCGTAATGGCATGCTGGTCAAACCCATTGTCGGCCTGATTCCACCCGAGGTGCAGCTGTCAGCGCAACCGACCGAAATTGACCGTATTTTTTTCGCCTCTTTAAAAAATCTGATGGAAGCGCCGCCGGTGCCATATGAGGTGCGCTATGCCCATCAGTCCTTATATTTTCCCAGCATGCGCGTTGAAAATGAGATTGTCTGGGGATTAACTGCACGGATGCTGGTGGCTTTATTTCAGTATGGGCTGGATTATCAAAAAGAATGGCCATTTTTACTGAATTCACCGACGTTTCGATTTAAATCATCTAAATAGGGAATTTTAATGTTGTATAAATTTCAGGGCATTGCCCCAAAAGCATTACATCAACCATGGGATGGTTGGGTCGCCGAAACCGCAACGGTCATTGGTCAGGTCGAGCTGGGCCGGCAGGTGAGTATCTGGTTTGGCGCGGTGGTGCGTGGCGATAACAGCCTGATTCGTCTTGGAGATTTTAGTAATGTCCAGGAAAATGCGGTGCTGCATACCGATGCGGGTATTGAGATGCAGATTGGTAACTATGTCACTATCGGTCATCAGGCCATGTTGCATGGCTGTACCATCGGCGATAACAGCCTGATTGGTATTAACGCGGTGGTGCTGAATCATGCCGTGATTGGGAAAAACTGTATTATTGGCGCCAATGCGCTGATTCCGGAAGGCAAAGTCATCCCGGATAATTCGGTGGTGATGGGTTCTCCTGGCAAGATTGTAAAAACCCTGGATGAAGCAGGGGCAGCCCGCCTGAAACTGAGCGCCTTACATTATGCCGAGCACTTCAAGCATTTCCAGCAACTGGAAAAAGTCGAACTTTAAGATACCTAAAGGCCAGTTTGAAACTGGCTTTTTTTCTGTGTGAAAGCCGGTGAAGTTCTCGCCTAGTGTCTAGGAGTGGAGTATGATAGCGGCCAGTTTTTAAAATTTAATTTTAAGGTTGTGCATGAAGTTACTGGCATTGGAAACTGCCAATGAGCAGTGTTCCGTTTCGATTGTAAATGACACGCAGGAACTGTTTTTTCAGTTGGATGAGCGCGCCAAGGCACAAACCCAAACCATTCTCCCGATGATTGAGCAAGGTTTTGCTCAGACCGAAACGGCCACTGCCGATTTAACCGCAGTGGCCTTTAGCCGTGGCCCGGGCTCGTTCAGTGGCGTGCGGATTAATGCCGCGGTGGCACAGGCACTGGCCTGGTCACATGATCTACCGGTCATTCCAGTCTCGACCTTGCAGGCGCTGGCGCAAGCGGCTTATCGGCTAGCAGGTTTAAGCGCGGTAACAGCAGTGCTGGATGCGCGGATGAATGAAGTCTATATCGCCAGTTTCCAGTTAGATGCAGAAGGCATTATGCAGCCGGTGAGCGAAGAACAGTTATTGGGCTATAGTGATGCGGCGGCCGTAGCGCAGTCCCCATTAGTAGGCTCAGGTTCAACCTTATTGCAACAAGAACAAACACAATACAAAGACTTAAGTGCAACGGCGCAAGATATTGCTACCATTGCACGCGTATTGGCCCAACGTGAAGCATGGGTCAGTGCGGAATACGCATTACCGGTGTATTTGCGGGATAATGCTTGGAAAAAAATTCCAGAACAAGGCAAATCATAACTAGGATTTTCTATGGATTTTCTACTGCTGCTGAAAGCGGCAATTATGGGAATTGTTGAAGGAATCACAGAATTCTTACCAATTTCCAGTACCGGCCATTTAATTTTGGCTTCAGAACTGATGAACTTCTGGACCAAAGAAAAAAGTGATGTTTTTGTAATTGCCATTCAAATGGGGGCAATTGCAGCAGTGATTTATGAATACTGGACCCGGCTTTGGGGCGCAGCCACCGGCATGTTCACCGGCGAAGAAACCGGACGCCGTCTGGGCTTTGGCCTGATTCTGGCCTCGCTGCCGATTATTCTGATTGGTTTGGCTTTCGGGCAAACCGTGAAAGCGATGTTGTTTAATGATATCGCCGTGGCCATTGGCCTGATTATTGGTGGTCTGATCATTATCTGGATTGAGAAGCATCCACCTCAAGTACGGGCGCAGGAAGTTGAAGACCTGACCTATAAAGATGCGATCTGGATTGGTCTGATTCAGGTACTGTCTTTAATTCCGGGCACTTCCCGTTCGGGCGCGACCATTATTGGGGCGATGTTCCTGGGCGTATCACGTAAAGCGGCGACGGAATTCTCGTTCTTTTTGGGGATTCCGGTGATTATTGGCGCAGGCTTGCTGGATTTATATCAAAGTTATGATGTCTTCCAGACCACGCAGGACTGGACCGTACTGAGCGTCGGGATTATTGTTTCCTTTATCTCCGCATTAATCTTAATTCGCGCGCTGGTGGCCTATGTGGCCAAACGCGACTTTATGATTTTTGCCTGGTATCGTATCGTGTCAGGCCTTCTGATTTTACTCTTTGCATATACAGGCTGGACCTTATGGTAAGCGAACTTCGCTGCTATACCGAACCCGCATTTTTTGAGAAAGCACAGCACTATCAGGCTGTGCTTTCTTCACGTGGGGTTACCCTTCAAATTGATGTCATCGACAAACTGAATGCACGTTTTTTAAGACTGCATCCAGACATGGCGCTGTGCGTTGATGCCGATGGCCTGTGGCTATGTGCGCTGGGCATGAAAATGCAGCCAGACTGGCAGGCTGAAATTCCGCGTTTAAAACGCGCGTCATTAAAGTCAGAAATGCTGGCCCGTGCCTGTAACCTGGCGGAAAAACCGCAGCTGATTGATGCAACTGCAGGTCTGGGGCATGACAGTTTGCTGATGGCGCATCTGGGGGCTGAAGTAACGCTGGTAGAACGGCATCCGATTCTGTTTAGTTTATTGGAAGACAGCTACCAGCGCGCCCTACAGGACCCGTTTTTAAGCAAGGTTGCCGCACGCATCCACTTGGTCTATTCTGATTCGGCTGATTACTTAAAAGCGCAGGCAGAAGCAGGGCAGGCTGTTGATGTGGTGTATCTGGATCCGATGTTTCCACAGCGTGACCAGAACCAGCAGGCGGTAAAAAAACAGGCACAAGTCAAAAAGCAGATGCAGCTGCTGCATTTGTTATTGCCGGAACATGGTGAAATGGATTTGGGCGATGCCTTGCTACCGCTGGCGCAAAAAATCGCCAAACGTGTGGTGGTTAAGCGACCACGTCTGGCGGTATATCTGGCCGGGCAAACACCGGATCATCAATGGACCGGAGATGCCTGCCGCTTCGATGCCTACTTCCAGCAGGACGCGACCAAAGTAAACGGGTAATCGCTTCAAAACTGGGCAAAGATTTGTTATATAGTTAAAAAAGAGCATTGATAATTATGACATCAGGCATAAACTAAGTCTGCACAAAGCGAGCCACTGCTAACGACAATCTTATGATCGACTTTAAACCCTCCATCAATTTTTGGCATGATTTTAAAAGCAACCAAACAGCGGGGATGTGGTTATTTTTTGGTTCGCGCCGATCTTTACAGATTGTCCGTCCTTCCATTCTGCAACTGATTTTCTGGGGCATTTTAGGTGGTCTGGCCAATACTTTATTTAGCTGGCTCAGCGCCGGTGAAACCGGTGATTTTAACCCGCAAGGTCTGGTCAGTTATGCCTTGTGGCCGTTTATTGCCTTAATTGTCGGGATTTTCCTGTCCCAGCGCGTTGATAATCCACGCCTCATGCTGGTACCGGCTTTACTGTGGCTGGTGTTAGACACCCACATCGCCTTATTGCAAAGCCTGATCCAATATCTGGGCATGATTGATGTGTTGCCTTATGTTTTCTATGACTATCTGCCACTGATTTTTATGGTGCTGTTTGTCTGGCAGAGTCTGGCGGTGGTCTGGGTATTTTCCCGTGAGCTGAAATGGCCGTGGTGGGAACGTGCCCTGATTGTTCTGGCCACGCTGTTTACCCTGGTGGTGTGGCAGATGTCGGTCAAGAGCCAGCCAATCTGGAAAGTGGAAGAGGTCCCGCCGACGTTTAGTGAAGAAGCCTTTTATGCACAAAGCAAGGTACTGAATCAGGCGCTGGAGAAGATTCAGTATGGCGAATTTGCGCAATCACACTGGTATTTTCTGGGGGTGGCCGGAGCCAGTTATCAGGATGTGTTTATGTCCGAAGTCGAGCGGATTCGGGAACAGTTCGATACCCGCTTTGGCACTTTTGGCCGCTCGATGATTCTGGTGAATAACCCGATGACGCGTAATGTCACCCCGATTGCCTCACGCACCAGTATGGAACTGGCACTGCGCCGTATAGGCCAGCAGATGAATCCGGAAAGCGATGTGCTGTTTTTATACATGACTTCACATGGCTTGCCGAACCAGTTTGAAATGGAAAATGCGCCGCTGGAACTGCAACAGGTTGATCCAAAATGGCTGCGCGATGCGCTGGATAAATCTGGCATCCGCTGGCGCGTAATTGTGATCTCGGCCTGTTATTCGGGCAGTTTTGTTTCGGCCCTGCAAAATGACAATACTTTGGTAATTACCGCATCGGCCGCAGATCGCGCTTCATTCGGCTGTTCCAACGAAGCCGATTATACCTATTTTGGCCGGGCTTTCTTTGATCAGGCCATGCGTGAAAATAACAGCTTTGCCGAGGCTTTTGCACAGGCCAAGCTGACCGTGGCAAAATGGGAGCAGGCACAAGGTTTTGAACCATCTGAACCGCAATGGTCGATGGGCAAGAACATGCAGCTGATGTTGCCGCAACTGGAGCAGCGTTTATTCCCGCAAGCCATGGTGGCGCAGCCAAATGAAATGCCTTTAACTTTAGACAGCCCTTAAAACAGGATAAGACGATGGAATTAATACAGAACAATCGATGCTTTGATGGCGAACAGCGAATTTACCGTTTTAATTCCAGCAGCTTAAACGGGGAAAGCCGTTTCGGTATTTTTCTGCCGGCACAAGCCTTGGCGGGTCAGGACTGTCCGGCGCTTTTTTACCTGGCAGGTTTAACCTGTACCGAAGAAACTTTTGCAATTAAAGCGCATGCTCAGCGTCTGGCGGCACAGTTGGGCTTTATCCTGATTAGCCCGGACACTTCACCCCGCGGTGAGCAGGTGGCACAGGGTGATCACTGGGATATTGGGCAGGGTGCAGGTTTTTATATTAATGCAACCCAGGCACCCTGGGCAGCGCATTACCAGATGGAACAGTTTGTTGCAGAAGAGCTGTATGCGCTGGTGTGTGAACAGTTTGCGGTGCAAACCGACAGCATTGGTATTTTTGGCCACAGTATGGGCGGCCATGGCGCTTTGACCTTGGCCTTTAAATATCCGGAAAAATTTAAATCAGTTTCTGCCTTTGCACCAATTTGTGCACCAAGCCAGTGCCCGTGGGGCGAGAAAGCTTTTAGTGCCTATTTAGGTGAGGATCGTCAAGGCTGGCAAGCGCATGATGCCACTGCACTGGTCCAGCAAAAAGGCAAGCAATTTGCCGATATTTTAATTGATCAGGGCCTACAGGATCAGTTCTATAGCCAGTTGAATCCGGCGCTGTTCCAGGCCGCCTGTGCTCAGGCCGGACAGCCGCTGAGCTTACGTGAACATGCCGGCTATGATCATGGTTATTACTTTATTCAAAGTTTTATTGATGATCATCTGCAATTTCATGCAGTCCAATTACAATCCTAATATCATCCATCGCTCAGAACACCGCTTTTGACCTGTTGCAGGGTGAAGGCGGTCTGTGATTTTTTGCTTTTTTAATTTTTAACCGTGTCTTTATTTTAAAAAATAATTATAAGGCCTGATATGCAAAACCAAGATATACATCCGACTTTTACCGCAGAGGAACAGACCCAGCTGCCGCCGGCGCTTGTGCTTGATTCACCTGAACCGCAGCTGCTTGGACAGCGCCATCCCTTTCATTTTTATGGTACTGCCATGGAATATTTCGGCATCTGGATTGTCAATATTCTATTGATTATTGTCACGCTGGGACTGTATGCGCCGTGGGCCAAAGTACGCCGCTTGCGCTATTTTTATGGCAATACCGAATTTATCCAGCGCCGTTTTGACTTTACCGGTGTGCCGAGCAAGATTTTAATCGGGCGGCTGATTGCAATTGGCCTGTATCTGGCCATTTCGCTGTTATCCAACTACTCGGTACGCGCCACCCTGATTGGGGTACTAATCCTGTATCTGGCGGTACCCTGGCTGATTCGGGCCACCATCCGCTTTAATGCACGTAACAGTAAATTTGGTAACAGCCGCTTTTTCTTTTCCGGCACTAGCAAGAAAGCCTATATCGAATTTCTAAAAGGGATTCTGGTGTATATCTTGACCCTGGGCGTATTTTTCCCGGTGCTGATCTGGCTGTATAAGCGTTATTGCCTCGATCATCTCTATGCAGGGCAATTGCAGTTTAAATTGCAGGCCGACTGGCCGGCCTATATGCGCGCCATGTATGTGCCGCTGTTTCTGTTTATCGGCATGTTGGGAGCGGCAGCACTAGTACTGGCCTTGCTGGCCGATTTTTCCAGTCTGAGTGCGGTGCAGTATGTCTGGATTTTTATGGGCATCTATTTGCTGGCGGCTTTATTCATCTGGCCATTAATGCTGGCACGGATTTTTATGACCAGCTGGAACAATACTACCCTCAGTCGCAGCCAGTTTCAGACCAGTTGCAACCAGTGGCGCTATGCCTGGATTGTGCTCAGCAACTGGATTGTGAAAATTTTAACCCTCGGCCTTATGACGCCGTGGGCAGCAATCCGTTTATATCGCTATCAGGTGGAGTCTTTAAGCCTGCATTTAAATAATGATCCGGACCTGCTGATGAACCAGTTACAGGGTGATCCAAGCGCGATTGCGGAAGAAATTAGCGATATCTTTGATATTGATGTGTCTTTATAAGGAAAGCACTGATGCAACAGATGACGGTTGAAGCCGTGTTTTATGATGGTCAGAGTGCCAAGCCTTATACTGCTCAGGTATTGGCAGCCGATGCAGACAGTATCTGGGTCCAGTATGGTGAAAACTTTGCCTTGCAGCGCCGTTATCGTTATCAGGACATGTTGCTGATAGGCGCATTGGGCCGTATCCAGCCGGTGATTGAACTCCAGGATGATGCACGTCTGGAGTTTCAGCAGCCTTTACCGGACTGGTTTCAGCTGAAGCAAAAGAATATCTATCAGTCAATCTGGAAGCTGGAGCGTACCCCCAGCCTGATTCTGTTTAGTACTGTTTTTATTGTAGCGCTGGCCTTTGCCACAGTGAAGTGGGGCATTCCGTGGGCCTCGCATGTGGTGGCCAATCAGTTACCGGAAACCACCCTGAACAGTGTCGGCAATGAAGCAGAGCACTATGTGCTGGAGATGACGGGTCCAAGCCGTTTAAGTGCAGCGCGCCAGCAGGCGATTTTACAGCAGTATCAGGCCCTGGTGGCAGAAGACCGGCCGGCAAAACTGCTGTTTCGTGAAGGGAATCGGTTAGGTGCCAATGCGGTGGCGATTCCCAACAATACTATTATTCTGACCGATGAACTGGTTGAGCTGGCACAGGATGACCGGGAAATTCTGGGGGTGCTGGCACATGAGCAGGGTCATCTGGTCGAGCGGCATAGTCTGCAACAGGCGCTGGCCAGTTTAGGTTTTGGGGTAATTCTGATTGCGATTACCGGTGATGGCTCCGATTTAATGACCAGCCTGCCTCTGGCTTTGGTGGGTGCCAGTTATTCGCGTAATTTTGAAGCCGAAGCCGATCATTATGCCTTAACCACCATGCAGCACAAGCAGGTGCCAACCATCCATTATGCCAACCTGTTACAACGGCTGGCAGATGAAAGCGGCGAAAGCGAGCAGGGCAAATCAGTCTGGGATTTTCTGCAAAGCCATCCGGCCACGCAGGAGCGTATTGAAGCAGTCAAGGCCTTTGAAGCCAAGCAATCTGCCGAAGTAAAATGAGCAGATCTAAGTAGGTTTAATCGGCCTGCTGCCAGTCAGCACTTAACTGTTCCTGTCCCATGCGTTGCAGATGATCCAGTACCACCTGTTCCAGCCGGTTCAGGTCGGTGTGTTCATCTAAAGCAATAATTTCGGTATAGAGCGCATCAGGCTGAGGCTGTAACACAATGGTCGCGCTCGGCATCAAAATACGCAGTTCCTGTGCTGTTTCCTGTACTTCAAATTTGTGTTTCCAGTGGTTACCCAGGCGTTTGGCCAGACGGGCCGCTTGTGTGGTGGCAATATGACTATAACGTTTCATGAAAAATCCTGTTCAGTAAGCCTTAAGCCTAAGAGAAAAGAGCGCCCAGACAAAGCCGTGTGTTGCAACACAGCGTTGTAGATTTGCAATCTTGGCGCAGGTGGACATCTGCCGCCCCAGAGCCGGGGACAATTTGTTATAATGGCACAGTCACTCAAATACTTAGCCAGGGTCTCCCATGTCCAAGCCATATTTAATTGCGCCTTCTATTCTTTCTGCAGACTTTGCCCGTTTAGGGGAAGAAGTAGAAAAAGTGCTTGAAGCCGGTGCTGATGTTGTCCACTTTGATGTCATGGACAATCACTATGTACCCAACCTCACCTTTGGTGCAGGCGTATGTAAGGCCCTGAAAAACTATGGAATTCAAGCGCCAATTGATGTGCATTTAATGGTCTCTCCGGTGGACCGCATGATTGGCGACTTCTTGGAAGCCGGTGCCGATATTATTACCTTTCATCCGGAAGCTTCAGATCATATTGACCGTTCGCTGCAACTGATCAAGTCGGGCGGTGCCAAAGCGGGTCTGGTTTTTAACCCGGCAACACCACTGCATTATCTGGATTATGTACTGGATAAAGTCGACCAGATTTTATTGATGAGTGTGAACCCGGGCTTTGGTGGCCAGAAATTTATTCCCATGACCCTGGAAAAATTACGTCAGGCGCGTCAGATCATTGATGCTTCAGGCCGTGATATTCGCCTTGAGGTTGATGGTGGTGTTGGCCCGGCCAATATCCGTGAAATTGCCGAAGCCGGTGCCGATATGTTTGTGGCCGGTTCAGCGATTTTTGGCAAACCGGATTATAAAGCTGTGATTGATGAGATGCGTGCCGAACTGGCCAAAGTCGGTGCCGTGAATACCTAATAAAACTGGATAAGTTATCGGCACCCTGTGGATAACTTTGTGATTAACTCTATGGATATCTATGTTGATAACAGTATGGATAACCGGATTAATTTATAAACAGTTGTGCATCAATCGTTTGCCAATTAGACATAAAATGTATAAAAAGGACTCAAATGAGTCCTTTTTATTTGAGCAAAAGCCCTAAAATTCCTGCCTTTTTATTCAGCTCTGCTTAAGAGTTATACTGCACAATAAATAACTTTATTATTTTATTGATATGTAAAACAATCTTCCCGGCAGCAGCAATTTAAAATTTAAAGCATTGTGTATAACTTTGAATTTCTCTATGCTGGTTTGCACAGGCGTTTAGCTGTTTTAAGCAGCTTCAACGCTGGGGTTTGGTCTTATGGGGTGAGGAAATCCTGTTGTATACACAGCGCAGACAACCGGTGTGGTTCAGCTATCTGATGGCATTTGTCATGGGATGGAGTAGTCTTGTGCTGGCGGTTGTACAACCAGCGCATGCAGCCATGCAACTGTCTAACTCTGCCGCGATCACCAGTGCGAAATCATCCGTTTCATCACCTACACCTTGTCATGCTGAAAAGGCTGAGACTGCTCCAGTAGAACAGCATCACCCAAGCCATCACGGCGCCAGTCCATCTGTACAGTTACCCGATTGCGAGCAGGGGCATCATCCAGAGCAGCATTTAAACTGTCAGGATTGTCCACCCCTACATTGCCAGCCGGGTCTGAGCTATCTCAAGATTGCGCTCCCTGTGCTGGAACAGGCAAGCCCGACCTTTGAGTCTGAGCCGCACTTTCATCTCTATCATGCCCAGCATTTACCCGGCTACTGGCAGGAAATCCTGCGTCCACCGAAAACCTTATCCTGACTTTAAAAACTTTTCTTTTTTTATTGTTTTAAGGATAAATCATGTCAATTCAATTGCGTCAGGCCATCGTGCTTGGCTTATGTCTGTGCGCATCGTCCTGGGCGATGGCCGCAGTCCGGGAATATCATCTGTATATTGATGAGCAGCCGGTCAAGCTGACCGGAAAAACTGTCAAAAAAATAAGTGTGAATGGCCAATTCACAGCCCCCTTGCTTGAATTTGAGGAAGGTGATGAAGCGGTGATTCATGTGCATAACCAGCTTCAAAATCGCGATTCTTCCATTCACTGGCATGGTCTGTTATTGCCGGGTGTAATGGATGGCGTGCCGGGCTTTAACGGCTTTCAGGGCATTGCGCCGAAGGGACATTTTACTTATCGCTTTCAGCTACGGCAGCAGGGCACCTACTGGTATCACGCCCATTCCAAAGGTCAGGAGCAGGATGGGCTATATGGCCCGCTAGTCATTTATCCCAAAGGCAAACAGCCTGTGGCTGCGCATGAGCAGGCCGAGCGGGATTATGTGGTGATGCTGTCCGATTTTCACGCATCTTCCAGCGACACGATTTTAAATAATCTGAAAAAGTCGGCCGAGTATTATCAGAACCAGCGTGAAACCCTGGCCGATGTGTTGCAGCAGGTGAAACAGCAGGGCCTGAAACAGACCTGGCAGCAACGTTCCATGTGGAACCAGATGCGTATGCTTAGAACCGATTTGTCGGATGTCACCGGTTATCAGTTTTTAATCAATGGTAAAACGCCGGAACAGACCTGGACCGGACTGTTTCGACCAAATGAAAAAGTACGTTTACGTTTTATTAATGCTTCGGCCATGTCGTTTTTTGATGTGCGCATTCCGCAGCTCAAAATGACCGTCATCAGTGCTGATGGTCAGCCGGTACAGCCGGTGTCTGTGGATGAGTTCCGGATTGGGACAGCAGAAACCTATGATGTACTGGTGGAACCAAAAGCCGGCCATTACCAGATTGAGGCAGAATCAATTGACCGTTCAGGTTTTGCCATTGGCAGTTTGCTGCAACAGGGCATGCAACCACCGCCACTGCACATGCCAACTGCACGACCACGTGCGGTATTGACGATGGAAGATATGGGACATGCTGCTCATGGTGCAGAAAGTACTGCGCCACATGCGGTACATAGTGCGTCATCCACATCTTCGACCCTGCAGCATCCATCGATGACGCATGCTGTTGTTAAAGAAACTGAATTTTTTACAGCCACCGAAGATCATCCTGCAGCGCATCGTACACATTCATCCCATGAAACAGAAATGAAGCCAGCAGCTGCTGTACAAGGTTGGGCCAATGCCTCGACACCTGCCGGACATAAAGCACTTCGCTATGCGGACTTAAAAGCCTTAAAGCCGCAGCATGATACGCGTGCGCCGGTGCAAGAGCTGGTGATTCGTTTGGGCGGCACGATGGAACGTTATATCTGGACCATCAATGGCAAGAAATTTAGCGAGGCTGAGCCGTTGCAGGTGGCCTATGGCGAACGGATTCGGCTGAAATTTATCAATGACAGCATGATGGCGCATCCGATGCATTTGCATGGCATGTTTATGCAGCTGGAAAATGGTCAGGCCGCTGCCGACCTGCCGAATAAACATACCCTGATTGTAGCGCCTGGAAAAACCGTGAGCGCGTTATTGACCGCCGATGAGCTGGGGGAATGGGCAATCCATTGTCATCTGCTGTATCACATGAGTTCGGGCATGATGAATAAGTTAGTGGTGGCACAGGTGATGCCAGAGCAGACGGCTTCATTACCCGCAGTTCCATCTACGCTGCCAGCTGCTGTTCAGTCTTCGGGAGATGCACATGCACATCACTAATTTTGCCCGTTTCAATCTGCTGGGAGCCATGCTGTTTGCGACACCGATGTTATCGGCGCAGACGGAACATGCATCTTCTTATGTTACAGAGCATGAAGCTGTACCGCAGACGTCAGTAAAATCTGTCGATAAACATGCACAACACGAGCAGATGATGCAGGCTGAACATCAGCAACATCAGCAACATCAGCAACATCAGCAACATCAGCAACATCAGCAACATCAGCAACATCAGCAACATCAGCAACATCAGCAACATCAGCAACATCAGCACATGAGCATGCCTCATCCGGTGGAGAAGGCTGCAACGACAACAACGCATGATCACCGGCAGGAGCATGGCGGGCAGTGGTATCAGTCCAGTATGCTGGAATCGAAATGGATGCAGCATGCGGGTGGACGCGGAGTATGGCAGTCCGAGCTGGAAAGCCGGATCGGAACTGATGAGAACAAGCTGTTTTTCAAACTGCATACCGAGCAGGCCGAGTCGCAACAAGCTGAATATGAGGCACAGGTTTTATATAGCCGGATGATTTCTGATTTTTGGGATATCCAGGCTGGTGTAGCCTACCAGCAGGAGGATCAGACTTCGGCACAGCAATGGCGTGGTGTGGTTGGCCTGCATGGGGTAGCGCCGTATTTCTTTGAAACCGAGGCCTATCTGTCCCTTGCCGAAGATCAGCAGGTGCAGCTGAGTCTGGATACTGAGCGGGATTTTTTGCTGACCCAGAAACTGATTCTGGCGCCTTATTTGCAGGCCAAGCTGGTACTTTCAGATGAATCGGAACAGGCGCAGAAAACTGGTTTAAACCAGCTGCAGACCGGGCTTCAGATGCGTTATGAAATCAGCAAAAAAGTCATGCCGTTTGTAGATGTGGCCTATGGCTATCATAAAGGGCTGGCCCAGACAGCTGAGCAGGATGCGACGGAGTCGGAACAGGGCTGGCAATATGGTGCCGGATTACGGTTGAAGTTTTAAAGCATTTATCCATACACTGGATGGGCTTTGGTTCATCCTTTTGCTTGCTGGAGAAACGACCTATGCTCCAGTAAGCAATTTATTCACTTAAGTGAAAAAGTTTGAATCGCCTTATCTGGGTTGTGATTTTTAGTCCCTCTTGAGCTGAAGGTCATTCCCCTCCAACGGTGTTTTACTGGCAGGCGGCGGATTTTTGCTATACTGATACCGTAATTCTGGAGGAACGACCTCCCTTAAAGGTGCTGTCTTTAAGAAAAATCGTCAGGACGGCCTGACTCTATCTGAATAATGGAGGAGGGCGTGATGGCCTGGATCGTATTAATTTTTGCCGGTATTTTTGAAATTGTCTGGGCTTATTTTATGAAGCTTTCAGACGGTTTTACCAAGCTTACCCCAAGCATTCTGACCATTTTCTTTATGGTGCTCAGTTTTGGCCTGCTGGCCTATGCCATGCGTAGTTTGCCACTGGGCACGGCCTATACCATCTGGACCGGGATTGGCGCGGTCGGTTCTTTTCTGGTGGGTATTTTGGTACTGGGCGAGCCGGCATCGGCCATGCGTATGCTGGCGGCAGTGTTAATTATTTCCGGTCTTGTGCTGATGAAACTTTCATCGGCATAATCAAGCTAGACTAAACTGAACAGGAGAAGGAGATGAAACTTGCATTTATGTATATGCCTTCTCCGGTCGGGCGTTTAAAACTGGTGGCCACAGACAGCGCGCTGGTCGCCGTGATCTGGGACAATGAAAATCCCAAACGGGTCCGGCAGGCCGAGCTGGTAGAGCAGCTGGATCATCCGATTTTGCTGGATGCGCAACAACAGCTGAATGAATATTTTCAGGGCCAGCGTCAGACTTTTGAACTGCCTTTAGATTTTGAAGGCACAGAATTTCAGAAAAAAGTTTGGCAGGCACTGTTGAATATTCCTTTTGGCGAAACCCGCAGTTATCGGCAAATTGCTGAGCAGGTCGGCAGTCCCAAAGCGGTACGGGCTGTCGGTGCGGCCAATGGCCAAAATCCAATTTCAATTATTGCACCCTGTCATCGGGTGATTGGCAGCGGCGGTAAACTGGTTGGTTTTGCCGGTGGACTAGACAATAAAGAGATTCTGTTAAAACTGGAACAACAGCAAAAATAAATACGGATAATCTGTGGTGTTGCATCGCCCACAGCAGGCCAATAAACAGCTTAAATCAGTAAGCATCCGTTGATTAAAAAATAGATCACCAGATTGAACATCTTCAGGTAGATAGAATCTTTCTGTATCCACCTGATAACGAAAATTAAACCAGCATTATCATTCCTGAATGAAACACCGTTTTATGCTAGAGTCGGGTCAAGATCATCACCATTAAAATAAAACCGAAATACATGATGTAAATATTTTGAGTATGTTGATTTCACAGCTGTGGTGGCTGTTGCTGGTTCTGCTGGGCTTGAGCCTGCTGCGGGTGTTCCTGCCGGACTTAAAAGGCAAAATCGGGGAGTGGGCTGTTCAGCGACAGGCCAAGCAACATCTGGATGAGCGTTATATTTTACTTAATGATTTGACCTTGCCCGATCAGGATGGTGGCACCACACAAATTGATCATGTGCTCTTAAGTCCTTTTGGCGTCTTTGTGATAGAAAGCAAAAACTATAAGGGCTGGATTTTTGGCAGTGCGCGGCAAAAAATGTGGACCCAGAAAATTTATAAAAAGAGTTATAAATTCCAGAATCCCTTGCATCAGAATTACAAACATACTCAGGTGTTGAGTCATTTGCTGGCTGATCTGCTGGAGCCGGAACATTTACATTCAATAGTGGTATTTATGCCGGGCTGCGAATTTAAAACAGAGATGCCAAAGCAGGTATTTCAAGGGACAGGCTGGGTAAATTACGTACAGGAGTTCCAGACCGAAGTCATCTCCGCCATGTGCTTAAAACGTTTGCAATTACGACTGGAAAAAGAAGTACTGGACCCGTCCTGGTAAACCCGGCGCGCGCATGTGGCGCAGCTTAAATCCAGACATCATCAAGACTGAACCCAAGTATCGTGTTGAGCTGAGTCGTCTACGCTTACCAAACTCTCCTGAACTGTTGAATAAGCACTATATTTTTCTGGCTCTCAGCTTGCTAGATTGGTGGATATTAGCCAATTTTTGCCAGATGTTCAGGCCGGAACAGGAGCGTTCACGATGTCAGAGCCGTATCTACTGTATACCCCGCAGGTTGAACAGGAACAGCCGAATGAAAGCCGCTTGATTGAAGATATTATCGAGCATATGGCCCAAGCCCGACAACAGGTGTTTGACAAGCATCGCCATGCAGTCCGCGATGCGCATGCCAAATCACATGCATTTCTGAAAGGTATTTTGACCGTGCCGGTGTTGCCGCCGCATTTGGCGCAGGGAATTTTTGCCGAGCCAGGACATTATGATGTGATGGTGCGTTTATCGGCTGCGCCGGGAGATTTACGCAGTGACCAGGTGCCAGTACCGCATGGCTTTGCCTTAAAAATCCTGAATGTGCCGGGCGCACGCTTACTGGCCGATGATCCGAGTGATGGTAAAAACCAGGATATTCTGATGGTGAATATTCCGGTGCTGGCCTTTGGCACGCTGCGTAAATACCAGCAGATGCTGCCTCTGGTGACACGCGCGGAACAGGCGCCCGATCCGATGTTAAAAGGCATGCGCAGTATGGCGCGCAGTTTAAATACACTGGTGGATAAAGCCGGTTTAGAAGTACCGGTAACTTTAAAAGGCTGGGCGCGCAGTCAGAACCATATTCTGGGCGAGACCTATCACACCATGGCCGCGCTGCGTTATGGCGACTATATGGCAAAACTCAGTGTGGCGCCGGAATCGACCTCGGTACGTCAGCTGACCAATATTCCAATGCAGATTAGCCATGACTCCAGCATCCGGGATCTGGTCCGGGATTTCTTTAAGCACCATAGCGCCGATTATGTATTGCGTGCGCAATTATGTACCAGTCTGGAACGGATGCCCATTGAAGATGCCTCGGTATTATGGCCGGAAGAAGAATCTGCGCATCAGACCATTGGCACTTTGCATTTTCCCAAACAGGACAGCTATAGTCCGGAGCGGCGGGTTTATGCCGATGATGTGTTGTCGTTTAACCCGTGGCATGGCGTGCAGGCGCATCAACCTTTGGGTTCAATTATGCGGGTACGTAAACAGGCTTATGAACGTTCCGCCTCGTTCCGGCACCGGATGAATACCCAGCCGCGAGCCGAACCGCAGCAGCTGGATGATATGCCGGATTAAAGGGCTTCAGATTCAGGTCGAAAAAATACCTGCCATGGGGCAGGTATTTTTTATAGCAGGTATTTTTTATATTAAGGATTAAAAGCGTTTTGGAATCTTCTGACCATTCGGTACCGGACTTTCTGCCTGTTTTAGTACCCCAAACAGCCAGGTTTCAGCATAATTCACAGCGGCTTGCAGTTCATCACCTAGTGCTAAACGGCCGGCAATAAAGCTGGCCAGCGAGCAGCCCGAACCGTGGTATTCGCCTTCTAAACGCGGGCAACGGGTTTCTGAAATCAGTTCACCATCTATATATAAAGCATTGCGGATGTGATCCGGGGTATCTTCATGGCCGCCTTTAACCAAAACCGCCTTGGCACCCATCGCAAACAGTTTCTGGGTGGCCAGTTCCAGATCATCTTCACCGGTCAGGGCACGCAGTTCTACCGTATTCGGGGTCAGTAAGGTTGCCAGTGGAATCAGCTCGACAAAGGCCTTGACCAAAGTCGCCTGATCACCCAGAGAGCCACCGCTGTTGGCGACCAGAACCGGGTCCAGCACATAGTAATAGTCCGGATGTTCTCTCAAGAAATCTGCCAGCGCTGCAATATTGTCGGTGGTGCCGAGCATTCCCGATTTAACACAGCGAATTGGCAGATCGTTCACCACGGCATTGGCCTGGGCCAGTAGCAATGCTTTGGAAGTGGCTTCAAAGCCAAACACCTGCTGCGAGTTTTGCACCGTGAGGGCGGTACAGGCAATGGCCGCATGTGCGCCACTTTGACCAATCGCTTCAATATCAGCCTGTAAGCCTGCGCCCCCAGAGGGATCTAAACCAGAAAAGCAAAGTACCGTTGGACGCACATCCATATCCTTCAATCATGAATTTACGTTAGTATAGGCAACTTTGAATCAAGTCTCGAGTGTATTTCACGGTCGAAGGGGGAGAAAAATTCATGATTAAACATCTGCTGATTGATTTGGATGGCACCCTGACCGATCCAAAAGTGGGTATTACCACCTCGGCGCGTTATGGACTGGCAAAAATTGGTCATCCACTACCAGAATCTGAAAATATTGACTGGATTATTGGTCCGCCACTGAAAGCTTCACTGGCAAAAATTTTACAGGTTGAACCGAATGATGTGCTGGCGGAACAGGCACTGATGGGTTATCGCGAGCGTTTTGCCGTGACCGGTTTATATGAAAATAAGGTTTATCCGACTGTGGCGGAAACCTTGCAAACCTTGAAACTCCAGGGCTATCAGCTGTTTTTAGCCACGGCCAAGCCGACCATTTATGCACGGCAGATTCTGGAGCATTTTGAGCTGGAACAGTATTTTACCGGCATTTATGGGAGCGAGCTGAATGGTGATCGGACCCATAAAGATGAATTAATTGCCTATATTCTGGAGCAGGAACAGCTGCAGGCCAGCCAATGTCTTATGGTCGGCGACCGGGAATATGATGTGCTGGGGGCGCGACATAACGGGATTGAAGCGGTCGCGGTCGAATATGGTTATGGCACGATGCAAGAGCTGGATCATGCTGCACCAAAAGCCCGTATTCAGCAGTTTTCCCAGTTGCCGAATGTGGTGGCTGACTTAAATAGTGCATTGGCATCCTGTCAGGCTTAATATAAAAAATCCATTCGGCTGATGCTGTATTCATCAGCCGGTGGCTGGATTTTCCATGCGCCTAATCACATCGATGGATCTATCGACTCTCTGAAACATCAGCCTTCAATATTTAAATACAGACTTTCTTTAACTTCTTCCATTACCACATAACTGTGTGAAGAGGCTGAGGCCGGCAATTTTTTCAGTAAATCGCCAAGTAAACGCCGGTAGGCGCTCATTTCTTTGAGCCGTGCTTTAACCAGATAATCAAACTCGCCGGAAATCAGATGACACTCGAGCACTTCCGGAATATCCACCAGATCTCGCGCCACCTGATCAAACACATCGCCCGATTTGGCCGACAGTTTAATCTCCAGAAATACCAGCAGTTTCTTGTCCACCAGTTCAGGATTCAGGCGGGCATAATAGCCCATAATAATGCCATCGCGTTCCAGCCGTTTAACCCGTTCCGAACAGGGCGTGGTGGATAAATTGACCTTGGCCGCCAGCTCACTAATCGCAATCCGGCCATTGTTTTGCAGGATGTCCAAAATCATGCGATCAATCCGGTCTAATTTACGCATCTAAAAATTCCTTTATTCCAAAAAATATCCTGAAAAAATGGGCGGATTATCTGAAAATACCCACTAAAAATAGCAAAATTCACTATTGATCCGAAAATATACTAGTTAAATAAACTGGAATGTATTTGAGGTCAAGTCTATGCGTGTAATTGTGTTGGGAAGCGGTGTCATTGGGGTGACCAGCGCATATTATCTGGCGCAGCAGGGTGCAAGTGTGACGGTGCTGGATCGTCAAACCGGGCCGGCGGAAGAAACCAGCTTCGGGAATGCCGGACAGGTTTCACCGGGCTATTCAACGCCGTGGGCAGCGCCGGGGATTCCATTTAAAGCCGTGAAGTGGATGTTCCAGCATCATGCACCTTTGGCCGTGAATTTGGATGGCAGTATGTGGCAGTTACAGTGGATGGCGCAAATGCTGAAAAACTGTAATGCGCAGCACTATGCTATTAATAAAGAGCGGATGGTGCGGGTAGCCGAATATAGCCGCGATTGCCTGAGACAGTTACGCCAAGACACCGGAATCAGCTATGAAAACCGCTCTAAAGGCACGCTGCAGCTGTTCCGTAAAGATGCCCAGCTCGATGCCGTACAGCGTGACATTGAAGTATTAAAAGAAAGCGGTGTGGAATATGAGCTGTTAGACCGTGATGGTCTGGCACGGGTTGAACCGGCTTTGGCTGCGGCCAAAGATAAACTGGTTGGTGGCTTGCACTTGCCTAATGATGAAACCGGTGATTGCTATCTGTTTACCAATGCGCTGGCCAAACTGGCACAGGAGATGGGTGTCGATTTCCAGTTTAACCAGAATGTAGAAAAACTGCTGGTTGAAGGCGACGAGATTAAAGGCGTGCTGGTCAATGGCAAAGTGCTGACCGCAGACCGTTATGTGCTGGCCTTTGGCAGTTATTCACGTGAATTCCTGAAACCGCTGCATCTGGACCTGCCGGTCTATCCGGTGAAAGGTTATTCGCTGACTGTGCCAATTGTCGATCCGGCCATGGCGCCACAATCAACAGTTCTGGATGAAACTTACAAGATTGCCATTACCCGTTTTGACCAGCGGATTCGTGTCGGTGGTATGGCTGAATTAAGCGGCTTTAACCTCGGTCTGAATCAGGATCGTCGTGCCACTTTAGAAATGGTCACCAAAGATTTATTCCCGGGTGGTGATTTACCGCAGGCCAGCTTCTGGACCGGTTTACGTCCAATGACGCCAGATAGCACCCCGATTATTGGTGGCACCCGCTATAAAAACCTGTTCCTGAATACCGGTCACGGGACTTTAGGCTGGACCATGGCCTGTGGTTCGGGCAAGTTAATCAGTGATCTGGTGATGCAGCAGCAACCGGAAATTAGCACTGAAGGCTTATCGTTACAGCGTTACGCTGCTTAAGGTATTGATTCAAGGAAGAACGATGTCCAGACCAATTCAGGCGGTGGTGCATCTCGATGCACTGCGCCATAACCTGCAGATTGCCCGGCAGTATGCCGGGGACAGCCAAGTTTATGCCGTGGTCAAGGCCAATGCCTATGGTCATGGCATCGAGCGGGTCTATCCGGCTTTTCAGTCCGCCGATGGCTTTGCCTTGCTGGATCTGGCCGAGGCGCTGAGATTACGCCAGCTGGGCTGGCAGGGCGATATTCTGTTGCTGGAAGGTATTTTCTGTCTGGAAGATTTATTTGTCTGTCAGCAACATTGCTTGAGCTTTAGCATTCACAGCGCCCATCAAATTGACTGGTTACAGCAGTTCCAGCGCCAGCATCCGGAAGCACGTTTTCATGTCTATCTGAAAATGAACAGTGGCATGAACCGTCTGGGTTTTGCACCCGCCACTTACCGGGACGCCTTCGCCCAGTTACAGGCATTGGAAATTATCGCCTCTATTACCCACATGATGCATTTCTCCGATGCCGACGGCGAACGTTTTGGCGCGCCGGGCATTGACTATCAGCAGCAGTGTTTTGAACAGACCATTGCCGGCCTGCCTGGCAAGCGTTCGCTCTGTAATAGCGCGGCGCTGCTACGTCATGCGCCGGCCCTGCACAGCGATGTGATGCGTAGCGGCATCATGCTGTACGGCAGTTCCCCCGATTTTCCACAGCACACAATTCAGGACTGGAACCTGAAACCGAGCATGAGCCTGCGCAGTGAAATTATTGCTGTCCAGCAGCTGAAGGCTGGAGAAAGTATTGGCTATGGCTCCAGCTTTGTCGCCGAAAAATCCATGCGGATTGGCGTAGTGGCCTGTGGCTATGCCGATGGCTATCAGCGAATTTCTCCAAGCGGTACACCGGTACTGGTCAATTCGCAGCGCAGCCAGACGCTGGGTCGGGTCAGTATGGATATGCTGGCGGTCGATCTCAGCCATCTTCCTGACGCCGATATTGGCGCTGAAGTGGTGCTGTGGGGCTATTCCAGCAGTGGTGCCATCTTGCCGGTCGATGAGGTCAGTCAGGCAGCCGGTACCGTTGGCTATGAGCTGATGTGCGCCATCACCGCCCGGGTGCCGTTTGTGGTGCAGGCATAAAATTTTATTCAACAGGATCACAACATGAGTTCTCAAGATATTCAACGTATTCACAGCACTGAAGTGATGAGTGCGGCAACGGTATTTAATCAGGTGGTCTATCTGTCGGGTCAGATTCCGAAAACCACTGCCGGACAGGACATCACTGCGCAAACGCAAGAAGTGCTGCAGACCATTGATACGCTGCTGGCCGAAACCAATAGCGATAAAAGCCGGATTTTATCTGCGCAACTCTTTTTAAAGAATCTGTCCGATTTCCAGACCGTGAATGCGCTCTGGATTGAATGGTTGCAGGGCCATGCCACACCGGCACGCGCCACCATTCAGGCGGAACTGGTCAACCCGGACTGGCTGATTGAAATTGCAGTGACCGCTGCACAGAAATAAGCCGTCTGGTTTGGTTTTCTCTCCCAGCCACTGACGCTGCGTACAGCCCAAGATAGGATTTGTTGGGATGTACAGGACCATCATTGCAGGATGACGTATGCACAGCCTGCGCTGATGGCAGGGTCAGGGCACAATAAGGATATTGAACATGACTTCCTCTCGTCACGATGACGTTCATTCGTCGCCACATGAATTACAACGCAAACTCTCCAACCGGCATCTGCAGTTAATTGCCATTGGCGGCGCTATTGGCACCGGACTGTTTATGGGCTCCGGCAAAACCATTGCCTTGGCTGGCCCGTCCATCCTGTTTATTTATATGATTATTGGCCTGATGTTTTTCTTCCTGATGCGCGCATTGGGTGAAATCCTGCTGTCCAATCTGCACTATAAATCCTTTATTGATATGGCGCATGAGCTGATCGGGCCGGGTGCGGGCTACTATATTGGCTGGTCCTACTGGCTGGGCTGGATTCTGGTCGGAATTGCTGATCTGGCAGCCATCATCAATTATCTCGGTTTCTGGCTGCCACCAGATACCACGTTTACTCCCATGGGGCAGGCGCTGATCAGTGTTGGTTGTGTGCTGTTTGTACTGGGACTGAATTTACTGACGGTCAAGCTGTTTGGTGAAATCGAGTTCTGGTTTGCCCTGATCAAGATTCTGGCCATCTTAGGCCTGATTGGTATTGGTGGCTATATGGTCTTTAACCAGTTTGCCGCGCCAGATGGCACCACTGCCAGTTTTCAGCATGTCTGGTCACATGGTGGTATGTTTCCACAAGGCGGTAACGGTTTTCTGGCCGGTTTCCAGATTGCGCTGTTTGCCTTTGTCGGGGTGGAGCTGCTGGGCACCATGGCGGCTGAAACCAAAGATCCGGAAAAGAATTTACCCAAAGCAGTCAATGCAATTCCGACCCGGATTATCCTGTTTTATGTGCTGTCTTTATTTGTGGTGATGTCGGTGACGCCGTGGAACCAGATTCCGGCAGACCGTAGTCCGTTTGTGTCGTTGTTTTTACATGCCGGTATTCCCACCTCTGCGATTATTATGAATCTGGTGGTGTTATCTTCGGTGATGTCTTCCATGAACAGCGGTGTGTTTTCGACCAGCCGCATGCTGTTTGGCCTGGCGCGTGGCCGGCAGGCGCCACAGGCGTTGGCGACCTTGTCAAAACGGGCAGTACCGGCCAAAGGTCTGCTGTTCTCCTGTCTGTTTATTATGGCCGGTGCAGCCTTGCAGTATTTTGTGCCGAATACCGTTGAAGCCTTTACCTTGGCCAGCTCGCTGTGCGTGATTCTGTTTATTAGCATCTGGGGCATTATTATGGTGTGTTACCTGCGCTATCGTAAACTGCAGCCGCAGTTACACGCTGCTTCACGCTTTAAAATGCCGGGCGGGGTGCTGATGAGCTATGTGGTGTTGGCCTTCCTGCTGTTTGCACTGGTGATTCTCAGTCTGGAGCCGGATACGCTGAAAGCACTGCTGGTCAGTCCGTTGTGGCTGGTGATTTTAACCGTGACTTACTATGGTCTATATAAACCGCGGCTGCGTAAATACCAGCAATATGCCCAGACCGAGCAATATGCCAAGTCAGAAACCCTTCGCTAGCCCACAAAAAAGCCTCGTATCAAACGAGGCTTTTTTTATCTGTTTTTCGATGGAGTTAGAACATTGGTTTCACCACCACCAGAATCACAATTGCAAATAACAGCACTGTCGGCATTTCATTGAAAAAGCGCCAGAACTTGTGTGATTTATAATGCGCATTGCCAATCAGTTTTTGGCGGTAATAGCCACAAACCAAATGGTAAATCACCAATAAACCGACCAATGCTACTTTCAGGTAAAACCATAACGCATCGTGGTAATTGCGGGTCGCATCGCCCCAATCTACCAAAAAGTGTGCCGTGATGAGGGTGGCAATCATAGACGGCCACATAATCCCTCGGTACAACTTGCGCTCCATGATTTCAAAACGCTGATGGCTCAGTGTATCTTCACTCATGGCATGGTAAACATATAACCGTGGCAGATAGAACAGTGCAGCGAACCAGCACACCACGGCAATAATATGTAATGCTTTTACCCATAAAAAAGCATCAGAAGGTGCATCCATCGAAAATCCTATTTAGGGATTATGCATCCCATTTCTTGAAAATCAGACAAGCGTTTACGCCGCCAAAACCAAAACTGTTACTCATCACAGTATTCAATTTTGCGTCACGTTTTTCAAGTACGATATCAAAGCCTTTCGCGCCTTCATCCAGCTCGGTCACGTTGATGTTTGGCGCAATAAAGTCGTTTTGCATCATCAGGACAGAGTAGATCGCTTCCTGTACACCGGCAGCACCCAGGCTGTGACCGGTCATAGATTTGGTCGAGCTCAGGGCTGGTACCTGGCCTTCACCAAAGGCACGTTCCATGGCTTTCAGTTCAGTCACGTCACCTGCAGGGGTCGATGTACCGTGTGTGTTTACATAGTCAATCGATTCAACACCATGCTGTTTGGCTTCATCCAGCGCCATCAGGATACAGCGTGTTGCACCTTCACCGCTTGGCGCAACCATGTCAGCACCGTCCGAGTTGGCTGCATACGCCACCACTTCTGCCAGAATGTTGGCACCACGTGCTTGTGCATGTTCCAGCGATTCCAGTACCAGGAAGCCGCCGCCGCCGGCAATCACGAAACCGTCACGGTCTGCAGAATATGGACGAGAAGCGGTTTCCGGGGTGTCATTGTATTTGGCACACAGCGCACCCATCGCATCAAACAGCAGGCTTTGTGACCAGTGATCTTCTTCACCACCGCCGGCCAGCATGAGGTCCTGTTTACCCAGTTGAATCAGGTTGTAGGCATAACCAATTGCATCGGCAGAAGTTGCACATGCGCTGGTAATTGAGTGCGCAACACCTTGTAATTTAAAGGCAACGCCCAGGTTGGCCGTAATGGTGTTTGACATGTTACGTGGTACAAAGAACGGGCCAATTTTACGCGCGCCTTTTTCTTCCAGTAATTCCACCATTTCAACCACAGATGCAGTCGAGTTACCGCCTGAACCACCGGCAATACCGTAACGCGGGTTACCGGCTAAATCTTCAACTTTCAGGCCGGCATGTTCAATGGCTGCTGCTGCTGCGTTATAGGCATACATCGCACACACGCCCATGAAGCGTTTGAGACGACGGTCGATATTGTCAAAATTCTGTTCTGCAGCTGCACTGACATGGCTCTTAAAATTCAGTTCAGCATAAGTCTGGTTAAAACGTGTGCCTGAAATACCATTTTGCAAAGAGTGGGTTACATCTTCTAATGTATTACCAATGCACGAATTAATGCCCATGCCAGTGATTACAACACGTTTCATCTACAGTTCCCTTATGGTGATATTATCGGGTCCAACCCTGGAGAGTATCGGCGCAAATGCCGGTGTCCAGTGCATTTCCCAAGTTTTTCAATTGGATTCATAATAACAGAAAGAATTTTGAATTCTTATGGCAAATCCTATGCCTCTTTGGGAATGACCAGATTTGGGGAGCAGACTACGTGAACATAACCAAAAGAAACACAATAAGGTTGAGATAAACGCAGACTATACCTAGTATTTAGCAATAAATCTTAAGAAAGAAAATGAGGAGCAAGAATGACAGATTCTAATAATAAGCAATCAGGCGGATTCCTCTCGAGTGCGTTTGGAGTGGCTAAAAAGCTCAGTCATACCGGCATTGACCTGGTTCAGCATGTGGCGCCCGGTTCGACCAGCAAAGAAGAGGTGGGTAGCAGTCAGGGGCGGGTGGTGGAAGGCAGTGCCAGCCCGGTATTCGGCCGCCATTCATCGCGTTATGACAATCCGCAGCAGGTACTGAAGGCACATTTGCCGCAGGTCTCACGTCAATTGCTGGGTCGTCATTATAATAAGGTCAATAATCTTGCCCATTTTGTCGCGCCTCAGTTTTCCGACAAGGTGTCGGATTACTTCTTTCACCAGCTAAATACCTTTACCTCCAATATCAGTTCGGTCGATGCAGTTTTAGATGAAGCCGGGGTACGTGATCTAGAAGAACTGACCCAGGATGTGAACCGTTCCAAACGCATCAGCCAGGCGCTGGCAGAGCAGAATAAATGGTTGGCCTCGATTCAGGGCGCAATTACCGGGGCTACCGGCGTGATCGGAACCGCGGTAGATGTGCCGGTTTCGATGATCATGTCGTTACGTACCATCTATCAGGTTGGACGTTCGTATGGCTTTGAGCTGAATAAAGAAGAAGGCCAGGCCATTGTGCAATATATTTTCAAACAGGTTGATCTGGGCCTGATTGCCGAAAAGCAGGCGGTCTTGCTGGGCATTAAAAGCGTGCTGAACATGCTGCAAACCCATGATGTGCATCAGCTGCAGCAGCTGGTTGGTTCCAGCAATGACATGGAAGCGCTACGCAAATATCTGGTCAATGAGCAGGGCGAAATGAAATGGCAATGGATGAACTCAATGCCGAAGTTCTCGCTGTTAAGCAAATTAACCCCGGTAGCGACAGCCTCGGTCAGTGCCGCCTACAGCTGGAAGCTGGTCGAGCATGTGCACCAGAAAGCGCAGGAAGTGTTCTCGCATGCCCGTGAATATCTCATCCAGCATAAGGGTAGTCAGCTGTCCCCGGTCGATGCCTATGAAAAAGCCGCAGCCTTACTGGCACAGGTCGCACCAAAATTACTGGAACAGCCAGCTGCGGCTACACCGGCCGTCGATGAGCTGAAGCTGGATCAGGATATTGAGCTGCAGCAAAACAGCACCATCTCCAAGGTGAAAATCCAGAAAAAATCGGCAGAGGAAAAGCCGGAGCCGGAACAGATCGATCAGGATATCCAGCAGGGCCTAGAACAGCTGGCCGATAAAATGGTTGAACCGAATGCTGCGGTAGAGCCGCAAAAACCGGCAATTCCACCGGAATCGATTGAGCCGGAACCTGAAGATGATGACGAGTTTGACGACACACCACCGGCAGTGGAAGAGCCGCCAGAAACAGATACAGAACCGCAAAAAGCGGAAGCTGAGAAGCCGGTAGTGAAGAAGGTTACAAAAAAGCAAAAAGCGCAATAAGGTCCTAATACCTTAAAAAGCAGTAAAATTAGCCTTTAATGCGGAATGGTCAATATTTGCAGGTCTGTCGAATATTGACCATTTTAGTATCTTGACTTACAATTGCATGCCCTCAAAAAGTAGTATGTTTTTGGGGCTTTTTATTAACGGGAGAATTGCCACATGGCAACAACAAATCAGTTGATCCGTAAGGGTCGTACGACTTTAGTTGAAAAATCTAAAGTTCCTGCGTTGAAGGCTTGTCCACAACGTCGTGGTGTTTGTACACGTGTTTACACAACTACACCTAAAAAACCTAACTCAGCAATGCGTAAAGTTTGCCGTGTTCGCTTAACTTCAGGTTTCGAAGTTTCTAGCTATATCGGTGGTGAAGGCCATAACCTGCAAGAGCACAGTGTTGTTCTGATCCGTGGTGGTCGTGTTAAAGACTTACCAGGTGTACGTTACCATACCGTTCGTGGTTCTTTAGACTGTGCTGGCGTGAAAGATCGTAACCAGTCACGTTCTAAATACGGTACTAAACGTCCTAAGAAATAATCTTTCAAGATTAAGCTCTTAGTTCGCTAGAACTGCAATCCTTTATCGTCTCGCTTGTCTGATTTCTGCATTTATTTTGTGAATATTCAAGCGACGTATAGTAAGGCCAGCGAATGCATACGACACTTTATGCTACTGCTGGATTAACCTGAAGTGTCATATTTATAGGTAGTTTTAAAATGCCAAGACGTCGCGTAGTCGCTGCTCGTGAAATCCTTCCGGATCCTAAGTTCAGCAGCCAAACAATCGCTAAATTCATGAACCACGTAATGCAAGATGGTAAAAAATCTATTGCTGAAAGTATCGTTTACGGTGCTTTAGACCGCGTTCAAGAAAAAAACAAAGTAGACCCAGTTGAATTTTTTGAAGCTACGCTTGAAAAAGTTCGTCCTATGGTTGAAGTAAAAGCACGCCGTGTTGGTGGTGCTACTTATCAAGTTCCTATGGAAGTACGCCCATCCCGTCGTACTGCTCTAGCGATGCGTTGGTTAGTAGATGCTGCTGCTAAGCGTTCTGAAAAAACTATGGCTTTACGTCTTGCTGGTGAGTTGCTTGATGCAGCTGAAGGTAAAGGCGCAGCGGTTAAAAAACGTGAAGATGTGCACCGTATGGCTGAAGCCAACAAAGCCTTCTCTCACTACCGTTTCTAAGCGGATAAAACAGGACCTAATCAGGAGGGTGATGAATTTAGTTGTCACTAGTTTGTCATCAAAGCGCTTTAAGTTGCTATGCAGCTTAAAGCGTCCTGTTTTAAACAACAAAATTTAGGAATGCTAGAAATCATGGCACGTCAAACCCCAATTTCTCGTTACCGTAACATTGGTATCTCTGCGCACATTGACGCAGGTAAAACAACCACTTCTGAACGTATTTTGTTCTACACAGGTGAGAGCCACAAACTAGGTGAAACTCACGAAGGTTCAGCAACAACTGACTGGATGGAACAAGAGCAGGAACGTGGTATTACCATTACTTCAGCAGCTGTAACATGCTTCTGGAAAGGTATGGCTAACCAGTTCGACCAACACCGTATTAACGTAATTGACACCCCAGGACACGTTGACTTCACAATTGAAGTTGAGCGTTCTATGCGTGTTCTTGACGGTGCATGTATGGTTTACTGTGCTGTAGGTGGTGTACAACCTCAGTCTGAAACTGTATGGCGTCAAGCAAACAAATATAAAGTACCTCGTTTAGCGTTCGTTAACAAAATGGACCGTACTGGTGCAAACTTCTTCCGCGTAGTTGAACAAATGAAGACACGTTTGGGTGCTAACCCAGTGCCTATCGTTGTTCCAGTGGGCGCAGAAGACACATTCACAGGTGTTGTTGACTTAATCGAAATGAAGTCAATCATCTGGGACGAAGCTTCTCAAGGTATGAAGTTTGAATACGGCGACATTCCTGCTGATTTGCAAGATACAGCTGAAGAATGGCGTACAAACATGGTTGAAGCTGCTGCTGAAGCATCAGAAGAACTCATGGACAAATACCTGGAAGAAGGCGACCTTTCTAAAGAAGAAATCGTAGCTGGTTTACGTCAACGTACATTAGCGGGTGAAATTCAACCTGCAATGTGTGGTTCTGCATTCAAAAACAAAGGTGTTCAACGTATGTTGGACGCAGTGATTGAATTCCTTCCAGCGCCTACAGACGTAGAAGCGATCAAAGGTATCCTAGACGACAAAGACGAAACCGAAGGTTCTCGTGAAGCGTCTGACGATGCTCCGTTCTCTGCGCTTGCGTTCAAAATCATGAACGACAAATTCGTAGGTAACTTAACGTTCGTACGTGTTTACTCAGGTGTTCTGAAAGCAGGTAGCCCTGTTTACAACCCAGTGAAAATGAAACGTGAACGTATTGGCCGTATCGTACAGATGCACGCAAACGACCGTCACGACATCGAAGAAATTCGTGCGGGTGACATCGCGGCGTGTGTAGGTCTTAAAGACACGACTACGGGTGATACACTGTGTGACGAAAACAACGTAATCACACTTGAGCGTATGGAATTCCCAGAGCCAGTAATTCAATTGGCTGTTGAACCTAAGACCAAAGCTGACCAAGAAAAAATGTCAGTTGCGCTTGGCCGTTTAGCGAAAGAAGATCCATCGTTCCGCGTATTCACAGACGAAGAATCTGGTCAGACTATCATCGCTGGTATGGGTGAGCTTCACCTTGACATCATCGTTGACCGTATGAAGCGTGAATTCAACGTTGAAGCGAACATTGGTAAACCAATGGTTGCTTACCGTGAAACGATCAAGAAATCAATCGAACAAGAAGGTAAATTCGTTCGTCAAACTGGTGGTAAAGGTAAATTCGGTCACGTATACGTACGTTTAGAACCGCTTGATCCTGAAACTGGTAAAGACTACGAGTTCGCTGAAGAAGTTGTTGGTGGTGTAGTACCTAAAGAATTCTTCGGTGCGGTTGACAAAGGTATCCAAGAACGTATGAAGAATGGTGTCCTTGCTGGTTATCCAGTCGTTGGCATCAAAGCGACATTGTTCGACGGTTCTTACCACGATGTCGACTCTGACGAATTATCGTTCAAAATGGCGGGTTCTTACGCATTCCGTGACGGTTTCATGAAAGCAGATCCTGTTCTTCTTGAACCAATCATGAAAGTTGAAGTAGAAACTCCAGAAGACTACATGGGCGATATCATGGGTGACTTAAACCGTCGTCGTGGTATGGTTCAAGGTATGGACGATTTACCTGGCGGTACTAAAGCAATCCGTGCTGAAGTTCCACTGGCTGAGATGTTCGGTTACGCGACTCAAATGCGTTCTATGTCTCAAGGTCGTGCGACTTACTCTATGGAATTTGCTAAATACGCTGAAACTCCACGTAACGTGGCGGAAGGCATCATCGCTAAGTTCCAAGCTGGCGGTAAAAAAGGTGACGACGAGTAATCTTTCGATTACTATATTGCCTAACTAATTTTATAGTTAAAATCTAATGCTCATGCAGTGATCCTGCATGAGTAATCTACAAAGGAAGATGAACATGGCTAAGGCTAAGTTTGAACGTAATAAGCCACACGTTAACGTGGGCACAATCGGTCACGTTGACCATGGTAAAACAACTTTAACAGCTGCAATCGCAACTGTATGTGCACGTAAGTTTGGTGGTGAAGCGAAAGATTACGCTGCAATCGACTCTGCTCCAGAAGAAAAAGCACGTGGTATTACAATTAACACTTCTCACGTAGAATACGATTCTCCAACTCGTCACTACGCTCACGTTGACTGCCCAGGCCACGCCGACTATGTTAAAAACATGATCACTGGTGCTGCTCAGATGGATGGTGCGATTCTTGTTTGTTCAGCGACTGATGGTCCAATGCCACAAACTCGTGAACACATCCTTCTTTCTCGTCAGGTAGGTGTACCTTATATCGTTGTATTCTTAAACAAATGCGATATCGTAGACGACGAAGAGTTAATCGAATTAGTTGAAATGGAAGTTCGTGAACTTCTTTCTACTTACGACTTCCCAGGCGACGACACTCCAGTAATCCGTGGTTCTGCTCTTGCAGCACTTAACGGTGAATCAGGTCAATATGGCGAAGACGCTGTTGTAGCTCTTGTTGAAGCACTTGACACTTACATTCCAGAGCCAGTACGTGCAATCGACCAAGCATTCTTGATGCCAATCGAAGACGTATTCTCAATTTCTGGTCGTGGTACAGTTGTAACTGGCCGTGTTGAAACTGGTATCGTTAGAGTTGGTGAAGAAGTTGAAATCGTTGGTATCAAAGATACAGCGAAAACAACTGTTACTGGCGTTGAAATGTTCCGTAAGCTTCTTGACGAAGGTCGTGCTGGCGAGAACTGTGGTGTTCTTCTACGT
>NZ_VOXR01000141.1:0-1027 GCF_013420645.1 Acinetobacter sp. C15 | reverse complement strand
TCGTTATACGCCTTACAAAACTGTAAAGCGTATATTGCAAGAACGGACTGACCGCTACAAGTCGGAACTGACCGACTCAGGCTCTAGTTACACGCTTGGCAACAAGACATTAACAGAGTGCGAATTACTCCTTGACTATGTTTGACTACATTTTAAGGAACAGAAATACTGGCAGTTATCCATATACTGGTGGTTTACGCTGGCAGGTAGATTTAACCCAGGCCAAAGGGCAGCGTATTAGCCAGCTGGAAGTGCGTAATGCAAGCGGTAGTTATGAAGCACTGGTCTTGGATCGAACCTATAAAGTGGTGACTATCGACTTCCTGGCCAATGGACAGGACTACTATAGCAGCATGAAAGAGGTGACAGGCGAGCGCCGTATGGATGTGGGCCTCGATTATGCCGAAGCGTTTTTACAGTATGTCGAGCGTTTACCGGGAACAATCGGACAAAAATCACTCGGTAAATTGCCAACAGCGGATTACAGCACGCAGAAATTTACTGAATAAGATAAAAAGAAAGCCAGCAAAAAATCCCGTTCGCGGGATTTTTTCTGTTAAATTGTGCAAAAAATAAGTGAAAAACCGGTTTTTTTAGCTGTTTCGTAGAAAAAAGATACATACGTGAAAAATAAAGTGAATTGGGGCTTGCAATGATTCTGAAATCCTCTAGAATGCACCCCATACCGACGAGATAGACGGAAACGAACGAAGCACGAAGTGCTGAGTTGTTAGGTTTATTAAGTCCAGCTTCTGGCACTGACGAGGTGTTGGAAAGATCATTAAGAGATTATGAAGAACAACTTGTGTGGATTTTTACTGGTTGATTGATCGAAATTATTTTCATTGATTGATTGGTTTAAATTACTCGAAGTTTATTTGAGCGAAATTTAAGTCAGAAAATTGATGAGCCAAGTTTAAGAACTTTACTTATAAAGTTCGAAATGATTTTAACTGAAGAGTTTGATCATGGCTCAGATTGAACGCTGGCGGCAGGCTTAACACATGCAAGTCGAGCGGAGCGAGGG
>NZ_VOXR01000140.1:0-1037 GCF_013420645.1 Acinetobacter sp. C15 | reverse complement strand
TATTTAAGTGATGTGCTGAAAAGGTTACCGACACACAAAGTGACCCAAATTGAAGAATTGCTGCCGCACTGCTGGAAACCTAAATCGAATTAAAAAATAGGTATGGGATTCAGCGGACGCTTACCTTTAAAGTCATTTTTACTCCATTTAAATTTTTAGGTTTTGGTGCATTAAGAATTTTGATTAACTTAACATAATGGCGGTTATACGAAATTCACCGTTTCGAGCCCCAAATATCAAGTTTATTTCTTGCATAAATGTATCCTATAGGATACATTCTACTTATGTACTCAATATATACCACTGAAGTCTTTGATGACTGGTTCACCAAGTTAAAAGACCAGCAGGCAAAAAGACGCATACAAGTCCGAATTGATCGGGTTGAAGATGGAAACTTTGGAGATACTGAGCCGGTCGGTGAAGGTGTTTCTGAATTACGTTTCTTCTTTGGGCCAGGCTATAGGATTTATTACTGCAAGCAAGGGCAAAGGGTTGTTATTCTTTTAGCAGGCGGAGATAAGTCTACGCAAAGTAAAGATATAAAACTTGCCCTGCAATTGGCACAAGATTTAGAGGAGGAGCTATAAATGGCTATTAAACTTCGCAAATGGGACAGTGCTGAGCATCTTAAAACAGAGGATGATATGCAGGCTTACTTACAAGCATGTATTGAAGAATCTAATGGCGATGCCGCATTCATTGCAAAGGCTTTAGGTAACATTGCAAAAGCTAAAGGAATGGCTCAATTATCACGAGATACAGGCTTAGGCCGAGAAAGTCTTTATAAAGCACTTTCTGGTGATGTTAACCCTAGTTTTGATACTGTGATTAAAGTTGTAAAAGCACTGAATTTACGCTTAGCAATTTAAAAAAAGTTATTAAAAAATGGAGCTTTAGGCTCCATTTTTTATGTTATTCCAAAGTAGAAATGTCCTATCTTAAAACCAAATAGAAATGTCCTATACAGACATTTCCAAGTCAAGCACAGGATTCAGATTTCGTTGTTGAATTGCTGTTTTCTGTGCACGTCTTCTTGG
>NZ_VOXR01000139.1:0-1038 GCF_013420645.1 Acinetobacter sp. C15 | reverse complement strand
TGTTTGAATTCGCCCCATATTTTTGCTACAGTGAACCAAATTAAGATCATCTATTTACTAGGCCTCGCATTTGCGGGGTTTTTAATGCTGAATAAAAGGAAAACTTGATGGAATTGCCCAATATTATTCAACAATTTATCGGAAACAGCGTTTTAGAGCCAAATAAAATTGGTCAGTCGCCATCGGATGTTTATTCTTTTAATCGAAATAATGAAACTTTTTTTCTTAAGCGATCTAGCACTTTATATACAGAGACCACATACAGTGTCTCTCGTGAAGCGAAAATGTTGAGTTGGCTCTCTGAGAAATTAAAGGTGCCTGAACTCATCATGACTTTTCAGGATGAGCAGTTTGAATTCATGATCACTAAAGCGATCAATGCAAAACCAATTTCAGCGCTTTTTTTAACAGACCAAGAATTGCTTGCTATCTATAAGGAGGCACTCAATCTGTTAAATTCAATTGCTATTATTGATTGTCCATTTATTTCAAACATTGATCATCGGTTAAAAGAGTCAAAATTTTTTATTGATAACCAACTCCTTGACGATATAGATCAAGATGATTTTGACACTGAATTATGGGGAGACCATAAAACTTACCTAAGTCTATGGAATGAGTTAACCGAGACTCGTGTTGAAGAAAGATTGGTTTTTTCTCATGGCGATATCACGGATAGTAATATTTTTATAGATAAATTCAATGAAATTTATTTTTTAGATCTTGGTCGTGCTGGGTTAGCAGATGAATTTGTAGATATATCCTTTGTTGAACGTTGCCTAAGAGAGGATGCATCGGAGGAAACTGCGAAAATATTTTTAAAGCATTTAAAAAATGATAGACCTGACAAAAGGAATTATTTTTTAAAACTTGATGAATTGAATTGATTCCAAGCATTATCTAAAAATACTTGGCAGAGTAAAACTTGAAGTGCGACATAAACCACCTAATTAATTTAAAGGGTTTATGGAGTATATAAAATTGTCATACCATCATCTTAACTTTGAAGATCGTACTGCATTAATGCTTGAGTCAAGA
>NZ_VOXR01000020.1:0-49598 GCF_013420645.1 Acinetobacter sp. C15 | reverse complement strand
ACGAAACCAATGTCAAAGGTGTGTTTGCGGCGGGTGACTGTACTACCGTGCCATACAAGCAGATTATTATTGCTACAGGTGAAGGCGCGAAAGCATCCTTATCTGCCTTTGATTACATCATCCGTTCTGGACAGTAAGTAAAATTAGAATAGGGCCTGAGTTCCCCAATACCCAGGCCCTATATGCGGTAAAATATCAAAAAATAGTTATTGTTTTTTTTACAGGAACTGAGATCGCTAACAGCTCAGTTCCTTTTTTTGTTGTACCCCAGTTTTAGGGATGAAGCAAGTTTAAGCGCTTGAACTTCTCAGTCAGTTCTTCCTGACTTTCCCGATGCTCAGGATGCGGCACAATACATTCAATCGGGCATACCGCAACACAGGTTTGATGATCATAAAAACCAACGCACTCGGTGCAGCGGCTGACATCAATCTCGTAGATTTTGTCGCCTTCATAAATGGCATCATTCGGACATTCTGGCAGGCACATATCACAATTGATGCATTTATCGGTAATCAGCAGCGCCATGAGTTAACCTGCCTGATAGGCCAAGGAGGATGCTGAAATATCAGCAGTCGAATTCGGTAAATTACGGATCAGCAGGGCATAGCGCATATCAACATTAGCCGGGACCGGAATTTCCACAATATGACCAGAGCCTTTGGCTTCCTCAATTGAATTGCCTTTTTTGTCTTTGATTTCGGTGAGGATAAAGCTGATATTGCCTTTGGTGGTCATCAGTTCTAAAGAATCACCCACGACAAAACGGTTTTTGACATCAATTTTAATGTAGTCGCCATTGCGCTCCAGCACTTCGCCGCAGAATTGCTGATGATCAAAACTGGATGAGCCATTTTCATAATTTTGATATTCGCTATGCACATGGCGGCGCAGGAAACCTTCGGTATAACCGCGATTGGCCAGACCTTCGAGCTGGGTCATCAAGGATGGATCGAACGGTTTGCCGGCTAAAGCATCATCAATCGCTTTACGGTAAATTTGTGCGGTACGGGCGCAGTAAAAATAGGATTTGGTGCGGCCTTCAATTTTTAGCGAATGTACGCCAATTTTGGTCAGACGTTCTACGTGTTGTACCGCACGTAAATCTTTGGAGTTCATGAAGTAGGTGCCGTGCTCATCTTCTTCGGCGGCAAACATATCTTCTTCATTGCGTTGCAGCAGGACCGGTTCATTAAACTGGTGCTGGGCTTGCATGTGGAGCGCATCGGCATCTTGCGAGCAACCGCCTGCATCCAGATTTTTTACCGGAATTATATCGCCGGTTTCATCCTCTGCGGCATCCAGCACTTTGTATTCCCAGCGGCAGGCATTGGTGCAGGCGCCCTGGTTGGCATCGCGTTTGTTCATATAGCCTGACAGCATGCACCGGCCGGAATAGGCCATGCACAGGGCACCATGTACAAACACCTCAATTTCCATATCGGGAACTTGAGTTTTAATTTCTTCAATTTCCTCAATGGACAGTTCGCGCGACAGAATCACCCGGGTCAGGCCCATATTTTTCCAGAACTTGACCGTGGCCCAGTTGACCGCATTGGCCTGTACCGACAGGTGGATGTCCATGTGTGGGAAGTGTTCACGCACCATCATGATCAGGCCCGGATCGGACATGATTAGTGCATCAGGCTGCATGGCCACGACTGGCTCAAGATCACGGATAAAGTTTTTTAGTTTGGAGTTATGCGGCTGGATGTTGACCACCACATAGAATTTTTTGCCTAATTCATGTGCTTCTTTAATGCCAATAGCCAGATTGTCATGATCAAACTCGTTATTCCGGACACGCAAACTATAACGCGGCTGCCCGGCATACACGGCATCTGCTCCATAGGCAAAGGCATAGCGCATATTTTTTAAAGAACCGGCAGGAGAGAGAAGTTCGGTAACGGAATGAAGATGCATGATCAATCAAAAAGGCATAAAAAAATTGTGGCTTTATTGTAGGGATAAAATTTTTCGATTCAACCTAGTAAAAAACTCGGGATTATCAGGCACTCAGCCTGCTAGCGCTGAGAGATGAGCGGCAGCAGGTGAGAGGAAAATAAGTTAATTGACACGCTGACCGTGCTCATCAATCACCAGTTCACCATCTTCTTTACGGAAGGCGTTGAGCTGCGGCTGGGTCAATAAATCCAGTACCAGTTCAGAAGGTCGGCACAGTTTAACGCCGCGTTCAGTCACCACAAAAGGACGGTTAATTAGCAGTGGATGTTGTACCATCAAAGCAATCAGTTCTGCATCGCTCAGATCACGCTCAGCCAGTTGCAGGGTTTCATACGGCGTTACATTTTGACGGATCGCCTCGTGTACACTTAAACCGGCCTGCTGAATCATGTCAGCCAGCACTTCGGCTGTTGGTGGATTTTTTAAATATTCAATAATTTCAGGTTCTTGTCCGGTATTGCGGATTAAGGCCAAAGTGTTGCGCGAAGTGCCGCAGTCAGGATTGTGAAAGATTTTAATTGGAGCTGCCATGATGCTAAAACTCAGGTAAAAGAGGAATATTGCTTTTATATATGGATATGCGTATATTCGCAAGTATAAATATGGGGAAGCTGTATGAATCAAACTGATTTTTTTAAATGCCTGTCCGATCCGACCCGTCTGGATATTTTGAAACTGGTGCTGGCCAAACAGAATATTTGTGTCTGCGAGCTGACCGAGGCATTAAATTTAAGCCAACCTAAAATTTCCCGTCATTTGGCTTTGCTGAGAAATTTATCGGTTTTACTGGACCAGCGTCAGGGGCAGTGGGTGTATTACCGCCTGAATCCAGATTTACCCGAGTGGGCAGTGAGTGTGCTGAATATTATCGCGGAGCAAGATGTCAGTCCGATGAATTCGCTGACAGCAACGCTTTCAAGTTATTGTGATTAAAACCATGAAATTCCTATTTTTATGTACCGGAAACAGCTGCCGCAGCATTTTATCTGAAGTGTTATTTAACAGTCGTGCTCCAGAAGGCTGGACAGCCTATAGCGCCGGCAGCAAACCGACCGGTCGTGTCCATCCTCTGACGTTAAAGACGCTGGAAAATCTGGGCCTGTCGACTGAAGGGCTCTCCAGTAAAAGTATTGATGACTGTGAGCAGTATCAGCCCGATGTGGTGATTACCGTATGTGATGCGGCTGCCCAAGAAGCCTGTCCTTTGTATTTGGGCGGCGCGATTAAAGCGCATTGGGGACTTGCCGATCCATCGCATCTGGATTTGCCGGAAGCAGCCAAGTTGCAGGCCTTTTTAGAAACAGTCGCGCATATCAACAAGCGTCTGGATGCACTGTTTGCGTTACAGCCTGAGCAGATGACCCGTCCCGAACTGATTGCTGCCATCAACAATATTTCCCATATCGAGTAAGTCATGGCCAGCACCCGCAAACTTTCCTTTTTAGACCGCAATCTGACGCTGTGGATTTTTATTGCCATGGCGCTCGGGATTGGCATTGGGCTGTATTTCCCGCAGGTGTCGAGCAGTCTGGACCAGATGAGCATGGGCAATGTCAATTTACCGATTGCCATTGGCCTGATTCTGATGATGTATCCACCGCTGGCCAAAGTGGACTATGCCGCTTTACCGCAAATTTTTCAGGATAAACGCACGCTGCTGTTGTCGCTGGTACAAAACTGGCTGATTGCACCGTGTTTGATGTTCGCACTGGCACTGATTTTCCTGCAGCATTATCCGGAATATATGACTGGCCTGATCCTGATTGGACTGGCGCGCTGTATTGCCATGGTGCTGGTCTGGAATGATCTGGCCTGTGGTGATAACCAGTATGTCGCTGCCTTGGTGGCCTTTAACAGTATTTTCCAGATTCTGTTTTTCAGTACCTATGCCTGGTTATTCTTAAGTGTGTTACCGCCTTATTTTGGTGTGGCCGGTCAGGTGATTGATGTCAGTTTCTGGACCATTACCCATGCGGTTCTGGTCTATCTGGGCATTCCGTTTTTGCTGGGCTTTCTGACCCGGCTGATTCTGGTGAAAAACAAAGGACTGGACTGGTATCAGCAGCGCTTTATTCCCAAAATTAGTCCACTTAGCCTGCTGGCGCTGCTGTTTACCATTGTCGCCATGTTTAGCCTGAAAGGGGCTGATGTAGTCGGTTTACCTATGGATGTACTGCGCATTGCCATTCCATTGACCATCTATTTTGTATTGATGTTCTTTGTCAGCTTCTTGATGAGCAAGTGGATGGGTAATGACTATCCACGTACCACGGCTATTTCCTTTACCGCGGCCGGCAATAATTTTGAACTGGCTTTGGCGGTGGCGATTGCAACCTTTGGTCTGGCCTCGCCGGTGGCATTTACCACCATTATTGGCCCGCTGGTGGAAGTGCCGGTGTTAATTGCCCTGGTGAGTGTCTCGCTGTGGCTGAAACGTAAATTTTATAATGGAACAGGTGGATGATGTCACTTCCCAATCTTGATGTAGACTTAATTGAACAGCCGAGTTTTGAGCAGGTTCAGGCCAGAGCATTGCCGCATCCGCCGCGAATTTTATTGCTCTATGGTTCAAACCGCGAACGTTCCTATAGCCGTTTGGCGGTGATGGAAGCCGGCCGGATTCTGGAGCACTTTGGCGCAGAAGTTAAAATTTTCCATCCCAAAGGTTTACCACTGCCGGAAGATGGTGATGCTTCACATCCTAAAGTTCAGGAACTGCATGAATTGCTGGCTTGGGCAGAAGGCATGGTCTGGTGCAGCCCGGAACGTCATGGTGCCATGAGTTCCATTCTAAAGGCACAGATTGACTGGATTCCTCTGGCTGCCGGTGCTATTCGTGCGACCCAAGGTAAAACTCTGGCGCTGATGCAGGTCAGTGGTGGTTCGCAATCCTTTAATGCGGTGAATCAGATGCGTATTTTAGGGCGCTGGATGCGGATGATCACCATCCCGAACCAGTCGTCGATTCCGAAAGCCTTTTTGGAGTTTGATGAAGCCGGACGCATGCAACCCTCTTCCTTATATGACCGGATTGTCGATGTTATGGAAGAGCTGTACAAGTTTACTTTATTGACCCGCGGTCAGGCCAGCTATCTGACCAACCGTTATTCCGAGCGCAAGGAATCGGCTGCGGAACTGTCGAAACGGGTTAATCAGAAGTCGATTTAGGCGTTTCATCGGCCTCTAGCTGTTTTAAAATCTGGCAATGGTCGATAGTGGTTCGGGCATTGCAAGACTGCCGTAATTGCTGCAGTTGCAGCTGAAAATGCTGTAACTCGGCAATTTTGCTTTCGATCTGTACTAAATGATGATCGAGCAGTTCATTTACCGCCTGACAGTCCTGATCGGGCTGCTGTTCCAGCGCAATCAGGGTTTCAATTTCCTTTAAGGATAAATCCAGTGCGCGGCAACGTTTAATAAAAATTAGCCGTTTTAAGGTGTCATCATCATAATAACGATAATTATTTTCGGCCCTTAAGGTGGGTTGGATGAGCGCTTTCTTTTCATAAAAACGCACCGTGTCTGCACTCAGACCGGTTTTTTTGACCAAATCCCGAATCAGATAATGTGCCATGACTTGACCTTGGAGTTAGACCATAGTTTCTAATGAGCATAATACAGTCATAGAAAAATGCAACAGGAGGCTTTATGGCCTGTCAATGTCAGCCTGCACCGGTCAAACCCGATGGCCGTTTTCGTACCGCACTCTGGATTGCCCTGATTATTAATTTGCTGATGTTTGTGGTGGAACTGTTTGGCGGGATGTATGCCCATTCGGCAGCACTCTGGGCCGATGCGCTGGATTTCTTTGGTGATGCGGCCAACTATGCCATTTCACTGGCTGTGCTAGGGATGAGCCTGTATTGGCGCGCCACCGTGGCTTTATTAAAAGGCATTACCATGGCCACGTTTGGCTGTCTGGTGCTGACCAAAACGGTCTATAACTATATGCAGGGCATTCCCCCGGAAGCCATTACCATGGGGGTAATTGGTGGACTGGCTTTAGTGGCCAACGTGGTGGCAGCCGTGATTCTGTATCGCTTTCGTGATGGAGATTCCAACATGAAATCGGTCTGGCTGTGTAGCCGTAATGATGCAATTGGTAATGTTGCGGTGATTCTGGCGGCAGTAGGGGTGTTTGGAACGGGTAGTTTATTGCCGGATATTATTGTCGCGGTGATTATGGCGGGGCTGGGTTTAACTGCGGGTTATCAGGTGATTAAAAAAGCCTGGGCGGAGAGACAGATGAGTGCGACCACCTCCGCTTAATAGGAGTATAACTGAAGCGATCAACGCGAGTAATTTTAGGCGTTGATCGCTTTTTTGTTGATCCATGACAGATTTGTATTCAAAAAAGAAAATTTCATCTTGATGCAAAAAGCTATTTACAAAAGTTAACATATTATTAGAATGAAGCATAAATTTATGTATTTAAAAGATAATTCAAATTATTTACTGAGTTTTTAGTATTTGTGAATTGAGGGTTTAATGAAACTAATTAAATTGTTTTCTATCGTCAGCCTCGTGGCATTGGCGGGATGTAGTTCTAAAGTTATGACCTATGATACCGCAGGAAATTTGATCGGTTCCTGTGTGGCGACACAAGGTTTTATTTTAGGTGCAAAAGCCGTTTGTTATGGTGGGGCAAATTTACAGGGCGTAGATTATTCCAAAATTGATGAACACACCGGTCTATTACCGTCTGTGCCGAAGTCCAACCAGATTACATTGCAACACGATTAATTTTTTTAGAGGGGTAATATCATGAAATTTTTTAATTTAATCACGCTAACTGCTGCTATTTTAATGACAGGTTGTGCCTCAAAAGTGACGACCTATGATTCAAATGGCCGTATGATCGGTTCATGTGAAGCACAAACAGGTTTTGTTATTGGCGGTGGTGCTCACTGTGAAGGGCATGCTAATCAGGAAGGGCGTAGCACTCGCTAAATTAGAGAAATAAAAAACCGGTCAATCTGACCGGTTTTTTTGCTATGGAAAAGCTTATTTTTCCACGAATGCACGTTCAATCACGTAATCGCCTAAAACGCCCATACGTGGTGATTCTTTTAATCCGTGTTGATCAAGCAGCGCAGCAACATCATCCAGGAAGGCTGGGCTACCACACAGCATCGCGCGGTCAGTTTCCGGGTTAAAACGTGGTAAACCGATTTTCTCGAACAATTGACCAGATTCAATTGCAGTGGTGACACGACCTTGAGTATGGAAATCTTCACGTGTTACCGTTGGATAATAAACCAGTTTTTCTTTCGCGCCCAGTTCCGAGAAGAATTCGTGGTTTGGAATTTCGTTCAGAATCAGGTCCTGATACGCTAGTTCAGAAATATAACGTGTACCATGAACAACAATGATTTTTTCAAAACGTTCATAGGTTTCCGGATCACGAATCACCGACAGGAACGGTGCAAGACCGGTACCTGAAGACAGCAGGTATAAGTTTTTACCCGGATTTAAGTCATCGAGTACCAGAGTTCCGGTTGGTTTGCGAGAAACCAGCAGTTCATCGCCCACTTTAACTTTTTGCAAAATCGAGGTTAATGGACCATCTGGCACTTTAATCGAGAAGAATTCCAGCTCTTCTTCATAGTTGGCACTTGCAATCGAATATGCACGCATCAAAGGCTTACCATTCACTTCAAGACCGATCATTACAAATTGACCGTTTTTAAAACGCAGTGCAGTGTCACGAGTCGTTTTAAAAGAGAATAAAGTGTCATTCCAGTGGTGGACGTGAGTAATCTTTTCGACGTTAAAAGCAGCCATTAAAGGTCTCAATAAATTATCAAATTAGAACAGGTTGCTATTCTAATCTAAATTCATACTCGATAAACTGAATATATTTAATTGAGCTTATCAAAAAAAGTGATTATGACTGATCTGACCTTGCCCATTATCGGGATTATGAAATCTCCTTATAAAGAAAAGTTTGGTATCCCGCGGCAGCCGAATCTGGTTCAGGTCGAATCCTATATTGACATGCTGGAACCTTATAACGATTTGCTGGCCTTTGAGGGCATTGAGGCATTTAGTCATTTGTGGTTGCTGTGGCAATTTCATGACAATAAAAACCAGCAGCAGACAAAATTCCGTGCTCAGGTACGGCCGCCGCGTTTGGGTGGTAACCAGAAAATTGGGGTATTTGCGACACGCAGTATGTACCGGCCGTCACCGGTGGGCTTGTCGGTGGTGCAATTAAAACAGGTGAAAAAAGTTGGCAAGGCAGTACGGGTTTATGTGACCGGGAGTGATTTACTCGATGGCACACCGATTTTAGATATCAAGCCTTATATCCAGTATTCTGATGCAGTCATAGAGGCGCAAAGTGGCTATGCGCAGGATGAACCTGAACGTAAACAGGTGGTGTGGACAGAGCAGGCCACTGTACAAAAACAGCAATTGTTGCAGCAGCATAAAATTAGCACGCAGATGCTGAGTGAGCTGGAACAGGTGTTGTCTTTAGATCCGCGTCCGGCTTATCAGGAGGATGCAACCCGGCTCTATAAAATGCACTTTGCCAATATTGATGTCGGATTTCTAGTACAGCCAGATCAGGTGCTGATTCAGATGTTAGCGCTTAAGCCGGCTTGAACATAAAATAAGCCATCGCAATCAGCACCGCCATATGCAGAATTTGGGCCGGTGCAAAATACAGGGCAAAGCGTGGCCCGCCAATTAAAAAGGCATTCACGCATTTGGCCAGTGCATGTGCACCCAGACCCAAAATCAGCGCATAAAACAGGGTTAAATTGCTGGGCGAGCCTTGGGTAATTACCGCGGCAGCGGCAGCGTGAATTTCAAATAAAGACGCCAGGAAGGTTCCGGCAATTAAACCGGTGCTGCCCAGTGCCTGATCCAGTCCGTAGACCATGGCTTGAATCAGGGTGAGCGTGACCACAATAATCGCGGCCTCTTTGAGGCTAAACATGCGGCTATCGGCTTCTTTGGCTTTTTGCTGTGAGCCGGTATTTTTTCTGAGCAGCCAGTAACCCACCGCCACCAGAATCATAATCGCCACTGCACTCGGTACCACAAATACCTTAAACCAGGACAGATTAATCCCCACAATAATAATCAGAATCTGCAACAGTGTCGCCACGCAGGACATGAGCGCCGCGCCCGCATTAATCCGGGCATCGCCGCGACCGGAACGCACTTCCATGCCTAAACTGGCAATGGTGGCGGTACTGGATACGAAGCCGGACGCAATTGAGGACAGCATCAGTGCATTATTGGTGGACAGCAGGCGCTTGGCGATATGCGCTAAAGCCTGTACCGATAAAATCAGAATCAGCAGTTTTAAAATCACATAAGGATTAAGTACATTGCCCCATAAGGGGGTATCTGGCGTCAAAGGCAGGGCAATCAGGACCAGTGCCAGCAGGAACAGACCATCACGCAGCTCTGCTTCGGTAATCCATTTGCTGACAATGCCGTGCATCAGGTGTTTGGTCATGAGCAGACCGGTTAAAATAACCGCCAGACCAGCCGCCAACGGAATATTCCACAAACAGAGCGCGCCAATAAAATAGGTCATAATAAAGGCCAGTTCGGTGGTCGCACCCGGGTCTTCAACCTGATTTTTAAGCGAAAACAGCCCAACTCCGCCAATAATCACGGCCCCGACAATACCAAAAACTGGCCCTAGCAAAAAGCAGATCGCACCGAGCAAGGCACACACGGCAAAGGTGCGCACCCCGGCAAAATGATGGTTGGCTTCATTGTGCTTGCTGCGTTCACGTTCCAGACCAATTAACAGGCCACAGCCAAGTGCGGCTGTAAGCATAGTCATCAGCTCCTGAAAAGAGGTACTCAAGATTGAAGGGGCAGTTAAAAATTCCATCTTTATATCCCGCGGCAGTGGGGCGACGTCTCCATCATATAATTGATTCTGTGAAGATTGCTATGCGGAACTGTATGTTTAATTTGCAGGAGCTGCGCTTGATGCGTATCTGCATCAGATTTTCCAGTGGCAAAGGCAGGCGGGAAAAATAAACTCTGCTATAGTGTGCTGATGTTGGGGGAACAAAAACAATGAATTTTAATTTTGAAATTGATACCACCTGGTGTTTAGAGCAATTATTAAAAGATGGCCGGATCAGCGAACGCGATAAAATGCTGGTACAGACCACGCATCGCCAGCGTGAGCAGCTGAAATGGCATCCGTTGCAATGGATTGCGCATTTTAACCTGACCGATCAGCAACATCCCCAAACCACATTGACACTGAACCGTTTATGTCAGTGGCTGGCAGAAAAGACCGAGCTGCCTTTTTATGTGATTGATCCGTTAAAGGCCGATGTGGCCGCTTTAACCGCGGTGATGTCCCAGGAATTTGCCCTGCGCAATAAAATTCTGGCGGTAGAGATTCAGCCCGATGCGGTGTTCATTGCCACCGATCAGCCGTTTATGACCGATTGGGTCGCCAATTTAGAACACAGTTTATTGCCGCGTAAAATCCAGCGCGTGCTGCTGAGTCCAGAGCAGTTACAGCGTTATCTGGTAGAATATTATCAGGTCAGTCGTGCGGTCAGTGGTTCACAAAAAGCCGCAGCACATGACCGTGAAAATAAAGGTGTCGAAGCCTTATTACAGCTGGGCGATACCCAAAACCCCGATGCCAATGACCAGCATATTGTTAAACTGGTGGACTGGGTGCTGCAGTTTGCTTTTGAACAGGGCGCCAGTGATATTCATTTGGAGCCACGTAAAGACAAGGGTAAAATCCGTTTCCGGATTGATGGCGTACTACATACCATTTATAACATGCCGGCCAATACCTTAACTGCGGTCATTTCACGGATTAAAATTCTCGGCCGCATGAATGTGGCAGAAAAACGCAAACCCCAAGATGGCCGTTTAAAAACCCGTACTCCCAAAGGTCAGGAAACCGAATTGCGTCTTTCGACTTTACCGACAGCCTTTGGTGAAAAACTGGTGATGCGTATTTTTGACCCGGAAGTGCTGGTACGCAGTTTCCAGCAGCTTGGTTTTGAAGAACGTCTGTTACAGGGCTGGCAAAGTCTGACCAGTCATAGTCATGGTATTATTCTGGTCACGGGGCCGACCGGCTCCGGTAAAACCACTACGCTGTATTCATCATTGAAGCAGCTGGCCACCGATGAAGTCAATGTCTGTACCATTGAAGATCCGATTGAAATGATTGAGCCGAGCTTTAACCAGATGCAGGTCAATCAGGGCATTGAGCTGGGCTTTGCCGATGGTGTACGCGCGCTGATGCGTCAGGACCCGGATATTATTATGGTTGGGGAGATTCGTGATCAGGATACGGCCAATATGGCCATTCAGGCGGCATTAACCGGTCACCTGGTGTTATCGACCTTGCATACCAATGATGCGCCGTCCAGTCTGACCCGTTTGCATGATTTAGGTGTGCAGCCTTTTTTAACTGCGGCCACCATTCTGGGGGTATTGGCGCAGCGTCTGGTGCGCAAGCTGTGTCCGCATTGCAAACAGGAAGGCATGATTAATGCCAATGAATGGGAACATCTGACGTTTGACTATGTCATGGAGATGCCGGAAAAAGTCTATAAGCCGGTGGGCTGTGAAGCCTGCCGTCAGACCGGCTATAAAGGCCGGATCGGGATTTATGAGTTTATGCCGCTGAGTCTGGACACCAAACAGCTGATAGGTGCCAATGCTGATCTGACTCAGTTACGCCAGCAGGCCAAAAAAGAAGGCATCGAGCCACTACGGATTGCCGGGGCGCGTAAAGTCATGGCCGGTATTACCACCTTGGAAGAAGTACTGCGGGTGGTACCGTTAAACTAAAACCCAAAAAAGTGAAAAATTTTTGAATATGAGGAAATCTTAAGATTCAGCTCATCTTGCTTTGTTTTAATGACTACATCGAAACGAACAACACTGAATGAGGAAAGACAGATGAACCTATTTTCAAAAGCACTTTTAACTGCAGGTCTAGTGGGCGCAACTACATTTGCTGTTGCAGATACCGCAGTGAACCAGTCTGCACTGGCGCAAGCAACCACGGTGAAACAGGCGTTAACCATGAAAGATGACAGCAATGTTCAGCTGAAAGGTTATATCGTAAAAGCCATTGGTGATGAAAAATACCAGTTCCGCGACAGCACTGGCACCATCACAGTAGATATTGATGATGACCTGTGGAATGGTAAAGCGATTTCTGCCAAAACTCCAGTGGTGATTACCGGTGAAGTGGACATCGATTATAAACCATCTAAACGTGTTGAAATTGATGTCGAGCAGGTTCGTTTCTAAGCCGACCTTTTAATCAGATTGATTGCAGCTCCACGCAAAACCACATGCTCCATGCATGTGGTTTTTTTGAATCTTGTGAAAAATCAGGCATGATGTAAAAAAGGCTAGAGTAGAACCAATGCGTATTTTACTGGCAGAAGATGACGCCTCTCAGGCAGAAAGTATTAAAACCTGGCTGGAAATGGACGGTTATAACGTCGATTGGGTCGAGCGTGGCAATCATGCCATTTTGGCCATTGAGCAGCATCACTATGATTGTGTGCTGCTGGATCGTGGCCTGCCGGGCAATACCGGCGATGAAATTCTGACCGCTTTGCGCCGCAAACAGTTGGATACCCCGGTGATTTTTATTACCGCCAAAGACAGCATTCAGGACCGGGTCGATGGACTGGATTTAGGCGCCAATGACTATCTGGTCAAGCCTTTTAGTCTGGAAGAACTGTCAGCACGGGTGCGCAGCCAGTTACGTACCCGGCAGACCCAGCCCGATCATCAGATCCGTTTTGCCAATTTGCTGTTAGATACTCAAGCCAAAACCTTAACCCAAGATGGCCACGCGGTGAATTTAACCGCCAAGGAATTCCAGATTCTGTATAAATTAATGCAAAAGCCCGAGCATGTGGTAACCCGGGAGCAGCTGGAAGAATCGCTGTATGCCTGGGGTGATGAAATTGAAAGCAATGCCATTGAAGTGTTTATTTATCAACTGCGTAAAAAAATTGGCAGCCATTTAATTAAAACCATTCGCGGTTTGGGCTATCGCATGCAGCAGGAACAGGCGTAAATGAAGCAAACGGGTGCGGTTTCTTTACAGAAAACCCTGGTCAAAACCTCGGTACTGAGTTCGATGATTGCCGGCCTGCTGGCACTGGTGCTGCTGTTTGCCGTGTCAATTTATCAGACCATGCAGCTGCAAGATGAAATCATGGATGAAGCGGCCGATATGCTGTTATTGCAGGATATTAGCAGTGGCGCCGGCGAGCAGGTCGATGAACTCACTGAACAGTTCAAGATGCATTATCAGCTGCGACTGGGCCAGCAGACTTTGACCGAAACAGAAGATTTTCCCTTAGCACCAGCTACGATCACACAGCAGGAAGAGGGATTTTCCTTTGTCTGGGCGGATCAGCGTTTATGGCGCGTTTATGTGGCCAGTGATGATGACTTAAGCGTATTGATGACCCAGAAAATGAATGTCCGTTTTCAGGAAATCTGGGCCACAGGTCTGGGCTATGCCGCGATTTTAATTTTACTGTGGCTGATTCAATGGGGCATTGTGCATTTTGCCATTCATAAACAGTTCCGCTCTTTACAGGCCTTATCTGCGCAAATTGCGCAAAAGCATGTGCAGGATCTGAGTCCGGTACAAAGCACCCAGCCAGAATTGCTGGAATTACAGCCGATGGTGCAGCAGTTAAACCGTTTGCTTAGCCGGCTGGAACATTCTTTAGAAGCTGAGCAGCGTTTTACTTCTGACGCCTCGCATGAACTGCGTTCGCCGCTTTCTGCCATTCAAATGCGTTTGCAGGTGTTAAAACGCAAATATCAGGATCAACCGCAATTAGCGGAAGATCTGGCCCAGATTCAACGCGATGTCAACCGCGGCACTCAGGTACTGGAGAATCTGCTATTACTGGCGCGTTTAGACCCGGCACATCTACAAGACTTGCCTATAACCGAGGTTGATTTACAAAAGCTGGTGCTGGATGTGCTCGAGGCCTTGGCACCGTTTAGTCTGGAAAAACAGATTAAACCGCGCTTGCAGCTACAACCGGCGATCATTCAGGCCAATCCGGAATTGCTATATACCTGTATCCGTAACCTGATCGACAATGCCATCCGCTATGCCACGCAACAGGGTGAGGTGGTGGTCAGTATCAATGGTGATGCTGAACAGGTGCAGCTGTGTATTGAAAATAATGGTCAACAGATCAGTGATGAGGTGTTACAACGTCTGGGTGAGCGTTTTTATCGGGCGCTGGGCACACAAACCCAAGGCAGTGGTCTTGGTATTTCGATCTGTAAAAAGATTATCAGCCTGCATCAGGGCCAATTGCAGTTTAGCCGTTCAGCTTTAGGCGGTTTACTGGTGGAACTGAGTTTGCCCGGTGTGAAGCAAAAATAACAAAATCGAAAATAACAATATTGAGTTCAATCTTGAGATACGCATGGGCAGTTAAAAAGCAGTATGCGCTGATTCATACTGCTGCTTCCCACGATTATTATTATTCAGATATTGTTTTTATTTGGTGAGAATAAGGCGATTATTACGGGTAAGGCGTAGGCGGTATTCTTCTCCGGCATGCATGATGCGAATTTCACGACCGAGAGCAAACAGGTTATTAGAATGTAACATTGGTAAGGCATGCTGTTGATCTGCATTACGGCTAAACAGGCTAAATGGTGCGTTCATTCCTTCGACTCCGTGGTGTATGTTGAACGATATAAATGATAATCATTATCAAATATATCTGTCAACGCTTGATTTGGGGAATTTATAAAAAGTATAAATTTGCTTACACTTGCTCATATTTCAAAAACAGGACGTTTCATGTCAAAGCCACATCTACATATCGCGATTGGGATTTTATTGCATCAGACCCAGGTCCTGGTCGGCTGGCGCGAAGCCAAACAGCATCAGGGCAATAAGCACGAATTTCCCGGCGGCAAGGTAGAGCAGCATGAAACGCCAGTGCAGGCCTGTCGCCGTGAAGTGCGCGAAGAAGTAGGCATTGACCTGATCCAGTGGCATGAGTTTGATTTTATCCGGCATGAATATGAAGATGTGATTGTCAATTTGCATGTGTTCCATGCCTTTGTGCCGGCGGCGTTGCTCTCAGACATCCAGCAACCGTGGACCTGGTATAAACGGCAGGATTTGGCTCGTTTGAATTTCCCGCAAGCCAACCAGCGTATGCTGCAACGCCTCTACTGGCCTGAATGTATCAAAATTAGTGAAGACTTAAACTGTCTGGATACCCCGGATACCCAGCAACTGCTGTACTGGCGTGTCGCACCGGCACCGGAACGCAGTATTGAACTGGCTGAGCAGAATATTGGCTGTTTAAAATCATTAATTGTTAATCTGGAACTGTGGAAGCAGCTGAATAGCGTGCAGCAGGTCTCGGTCGCTGCCATCCATTTAAAGCAGCAACAATGTCTGCAATTGCACAAGGGCAGCCTGCAGGCCGGTCAGCGTTATATTGCTGCCTGTCATGATCTGGAATCGTTACAACATGCGCAGAATATTGGCTGTGATGCTGCAATTTTAAGTCCGGTGCTGCCAACAGCTAGCCATCCGGATACTCCGGCATTAGGCTGGGCACAATTTCAGAACTGGGCCAAACAGGTCGATATTCCGGTGTTTGCCTTAGGCGGGATGCATCGGCAGGACTTGGCGCAGGCCCAGCAACACCATGCCTATGGTATTGCTGGGATCCGCTTTATAGATGCGTTGGATAGCGCTTCAGCCTAAAGTTGTTTCAGCGCTTGCTGTGCCTGTTGCACGGTACGGCTATTGTTTTGTAGCTGGCCGGCTTTTTGAATAATCAGCCATAATTGGCGTTTCATTGCCGGCGTTTGTGCATAGCTCAAGCCACGACGGGCCAGGGCTTCTGCATTTTTCGGCTGTTTTTTCTGGTTCGCCACCAGCCCTAAATACATATAGGTTTCAGCCGATTGAGGGGCCAGACGCTGTGCCTGTAAAGCCGCAGCTTCGGCACGTGCCCATTGTCCCTGACGATAAGCTGTCTGGGTCTGCTGCATCAGTTTCTTAAATGCCGGTAAAGAGCGGCCATCTTCAAAACGTTGCTGTACTTTTTGTTCAGGAACCACGACCTGTAATTTCTTGCGCTGAATTTCTTCCTGTTCATAAGGATGAATCACCACGCCGGTAGGTGTGCGAATGGTTTTTCGTTCAGTCGTTTTTTCTTGGTCCGGTTGCGGTGCCGGCTTGGATTCCGGCAGGCTTTGACAGCCCACCAGTCCAGCCAGTCCCATCCCCAAGATCAGATATTTCAAGGTCATTTAAGGGTCCACTTATTGCGTATAACTGCCGCTTGAAATGATGCGTGCATCATTTTCGGAAAGTTGTCTTTCCATCTCGGCTTCACTTTCCTGGATATAATTCTCGATACTGTCACTGCTTTCAGGTACAGCTTGGTAATATTCGGTATCCGGATTGTAAACCGGCTCAACCTGATAATGCGGTAAACCACAGGCGGTGGCCTGACGCGGCACATGATTGCGATAAATCGGAATATACATCGCACCGGCACAGCCTTGAGCCGACAAGTGACCAGAGTCACGGTCAATCCAGTGCCACTGCACGCTGTCCGGCTGGCGTAGATTCACCGGCTTCTGGCGCAGCTGACGCATCACATTGCTCCACACCGGCAGGGCACCCGATGAACCTGTCAAACCGGTGACTTTGTTATCATCCAGCCCTAACCAGACCACGCTTAAATAGTTACCCGAATAACCGGCAAACCAGGAGTCGCGGGTATCATTGGTGGTGCCCGATTTACCGGACAGTTTTAAATCGCTGGACAGGCTGTTATAGGCTGCACGTCCGGTTCCTGCACTCATTACCTGTTGCAGGCCATAATTCAGCATATAGGCCGCAGACGGTTCAATGGTCTGCTGTACTGACAGGCCATAACGCTCGAGCAGACGACCATTAGAATCGACCACCGCGCGAATGGCTTTGGTTGGATACTGGAACCCACCGGTGGCAAAGTTGCCATAAATATTCATCACCTGCATAGGCGATAAATCGACTGCACCCAGATAAATGGACGGATACTGTGGAATATTTTCGCTGCTGACGCCAAATTTAATCAGATGGTTACGGAAGGTTGATAGACCAAATTCCTGACCTAAACGTACCGCCGACAGGTTATAGGAATTGGCCAGCGCTTGCGCCATCGGGACTACGCCATGTTCGCTGCCGCTGTAATTACGCGGTGTCCATGACTTGCCGGCAGATGGAATACTGATTTCGGTATCCTGTACCGGACTGGCCCAGTTATAGCGACCCGATTCTAGTGCGCTTAAATAGATGACCGGTTTTAAGAGCGAGCCGACCTGACGCTTGGCATCCAGCGCACGGTTAAAGCCGGTAAAGTCCTGGGTAGAACCGACTGCAGCCACCAGTTCACCATTTTCAGGATGGGACACCAGCACCGCCCCTTGCAAATCTTTTAAACGGCGCGGATTGGCATTGGCCAGACGGTTTACTGATTCTTTAAATGCACTTTGTACCTTGGTCTGTGCAATTGGGTCTAAAGTGGTAAAAATCCGTAGTCCCTGATTGGTCAGATCACCTTCTTGATATTCAGCACGTAACTGACGGCGCACAATGTCCAGAAAATCTGGGAAGCGGGCAGGGCCCATGGTCGGTTTGGCAATCACATTTAACGGACGCGCGGTTTCGGTTTCATACTGTTCCTGAGTTAGATAACCCATCACCAGCATATTGTTCAATACAATATTGCGGCGTTTTTCGGCCGCTTCCGGATTACGCCATGGATTATATAAAGACGGTCCCTGCACCAGACCAACCAGGAAAGCCTGCTGGGCAATATTCAGTTCACGCAGCGGCAGACCAAAATAGAACTGTGAGGCCAGACCATAACCATTAATAGAATAGTTACCGTTTTGACCCAGGTTCACTTCATTTAAATAGGCTTCCAGAATTTCATCTTTGTCATAATGCAGCTCAATTAGCATCGCCATCAGCGCTTCATTGGCTTTACGCTTTAATGTACGTTCCGGGGTCAGATAAAAGTTTTTCACCAGTTGCTGGGTCAGGGTCGAACCGCCCTGACGTTTCCCGCCGGTGATATTGCTGACAATGGCTCGCGCAGTCCCACGAATCGACACCCCATGATGCAGATAGAAATTACGGTCTTCGGTGGCAATTAAGGCTTCAATTAACGGTTTTGGCACCCGGTTCAGTTTAATTAGCACCCGGTCTTCATTGTGCTGCGGATAAATCCCGCCAATCAGCATGGGCTCTAAACGGGCAATACCGGTAGTCGATGGTTTGGTTGCACTGACTTCAGCAATCTGGTTATTGGCAAAGCTGACTTTGAGCACCTGTTCCGGTTCAACACTTTCACCAAAATCGAAGCCGCGGGTATGTACAAACAAGGTATCACCCGCATCGACATAGCTGCCGGTTTTGTTATAGCTTTCTGCGCTTTTATAGCCTAAAAGTTTCAATTCCTGCACGAAATCGGCTTTATTGAGCGGTGCATTGGTATAGATTTCCAGCGGACGAGCAAAGACCTTGGCTGGAATGTCCCAGCGCTGTCCTTCAAATTTATCTCTAACAATATTATCTAATCGAATCAGGTAGATACTTAATGCCAGAAATGCCCCAATCACCAGTATACAAAATAGAAGTGCAATAATACCTATGCCACGTTCAGACTTCATAAATCGCAATAAAACCCTAAGAAATTAGGCTAATCATGCGAAGCTTTTACATAATTTGCAATATTTAATCTGTGAATGAAGCGGCCAATCGAGGAGAAAAAACGGTTGGATTCAGATTTCTAAAGTTTTTTTAAAACATTCGGGTTAGTGCTATTATAGTCAACGGATCGTAGCGGAGCGATGTCGTAGGTGCAAATTTCACACAAGAACTTTCGTAATATCGGATTGATTGGACGTCCTGGCAAAACTTCGGTCGTAGAAACGCTAAGTTTAATTCATGATCATCTGCTGAATTTAGGCCTGCATCCGGTATTTGATGCAGAAACAGCAGAACTGGTCCCTTATCCGAACACCCAAACCGTCAGCCGCGCCTTGCTGGGCGAAGTGGTTGATCTGGTGATTGTGGTCGGCGGTGATGGCTCGTTGCTGCATGCAGCGCGCGCGCTGGTCAAATACAATACGCCGGTCATCGGGGTAAACCGTGGTCGTTTAGGCTTCCTGACCGATATTAAACCCACGGAAGTCATCTTCAAGCTGGATCAGGTATTAAAAGGCGAGTTTCAGCTGGACCGCCGTTTCCTGCTGGAAATGGAAGTGCGCTCCAAAGGTGAAGTCATTTATGAAGCAGTGGCTTTAAATGATGTGGTGCTGCATTCCGGTAAATCGGTACACATGATTGATTTTGACCTGAATATTGATGGTCAGTATGTTTATCGTCAGCACAGTGATGGTTTAATTGTATCCACGCCTACTGGTTCTACCGCCTATGCCTTGTCTGGTGGTGGCCCGATTGTGCATCCGAGTATGGATGCGATTGTGCTGGTACCGATGCATCCGCATACCTTGTCTTCACGCCCGATTGTGGTGGGTGGACAAAGCGAAATTAAAATCCAGATTCGTGAAAACCGTGTCTTGCCAATGGTCAGTGCCGATGGTCAGCACAGTGTTTCACTCAGTGTCGGGGACAGTTTGCATATCCGCAAGCATCCCTATAAGTTAAACCTACTTCATCCACCGGGTTATGACTTCTATATGGCATGTCGTACCAAGCTCGGCTGGAACCAAGATTTTGATTCTTTGCAACAGCAGGATTTATGATGAATATTGAACAGATGCTGGCCGTACTCAATCCTGAAATTGTTGGTCGTCTAAAAACCGCGGTAGAGATTGGTAAATGGCCGAATGGTGTGGCGTTGACCAAAGAGCAGCGCGAAATTTGTATGCAGGCCGTGTATGCCTGGGAAATCCAGCATTTACCGGAAACTGAACGTAGCGGTTATATCGACCGTGGCACCAAGGAAGAAGGTGAACAATGTGATGATGATCATCACAAAAATGAAGATTTCCAGCCGATCAAGTTTATTTAAACTTTAAGGAAACGGATTCATGCAAAAAAGGTAAGCCGCGGCTTACCTTTTTTATTGGCAGTCTTTTGTGGCTTAAGCATTTAAACGCGCAGCCCAGAATTGCTGTGCTTTGTCCATGGCTGCTGCAAAACTGTCGCAGACGCCCATGGTATACAGCGCGATGCCCATGGTTTCCACCACCGCCACTTCACCATAGTCATGCGATTGCTGGCCTTCCCAGACGGCTTTAAATACCGCCAGGTCCAGTTCTTCTTCAATCGGGCTGCGGTTGTCGGTCAGCTTTGGCAATTCATGTTCATACAGCTCGCCGTTACGGATACCACAAATTAAGGTTTTGGCATCCGGATTCCGTTCAAACTCGCCGCCTTCACCTTTAATCACCGCACTGTTCAGATAACCCAGTTTAAATGCCGACTGCTGATGGGAACTGCGATAGGCCGGATGGAAAATGGCCTGTACCGTGGCTTTGGCATTAAAGGGGTTAATCAGCCGGGCGAGGGTATGAATAGGAGAGCGCAGGCCCATCACATTCCGTAGTGCAATCAAATCGGCCAGCACCGGAGAAATCACCTCTAAAGGCAGATAGGCAAAATGACGCTGCTGTAATTGCTGTTCGACGTCAGTATCTGACTGGCAGATTGGATAGCCTAAGTATTCCAGCACCTGTTCGGTATAGACCCGGTTAATGGTATGCCCAGCAGCGCCGTGCATGACAATATTAAAACCCTGTTTGGCCAGAGTCAGCGCGGCCAGTAAAAACCACGGATAATGTTTGCGTTTCCCGGCATAGGAGGACCAGTCCAGATCTACATCTAAAGCTTTAAACTGCAACTGGTCACGGGTGGCCTGAACAAAGCCGGCCAGTTCATCGACCGATTCTTCCTTGACCCGCAGCAGCATCAAAAAAGCACCGAGCTGAACATCGAGTACTTCCTGTTTCAGGATCATGGAAAAGGCCTGATAGGCTTCTTCATAGGTGAGGGAACGTGCACCATTTTTGCCTTTTCCCACAATACGCACGTACTGGGCAAAAGGATGTTCAACGTCTTTATAAATGTTTCTTTTCGTGCTCATGTAACTGCCTGAATCTCAAATAAATGGCGCCGGTCGCTTCCCACAATATACACATGTTTGCGGTTTTTTAAAAACCGTATGCTTTGCTCGGATTTAGACTAATGTCTAAGCTGTTTCTGCTTTAAAGTTGGCCAGTTCTCGCTGTTTTTAGCAGCACTACATTTGAATTTTAGGTAAAATTCGCAGCGTTTTATATTGTTTTTTATTTTTACTCATCTCCTGTTCTAAAAGCCGCTTTTGCGTTTGAGCCTGTTTATTTTGGCGGCTCAAAGTAAGTCCGACTTTTGCCGATGAAAATAAAGCGTTGAATGTTTTGAGCCATGGCTCAAGGCAGCGTATGCCTGTTGTTTTAAAAACAGGCAGAACAGGTCGTGGGTAAAAAATCAAGGGTATTTGTCCTCGGGACAAGAACAAAAGTAGATCTGTTATGGCCAAACAACCTATCTATAAATCCCTGTACTTTCAGGTGATTATTGCAATTATTGCAGGTATTCTCGTCGGTCATTATTCTCCTAGTGGCACACAAATTATTAATGGCGTGGAACAGTATGTTCCAGGTCTGGGTGAGCAGCTGAAACCCTTAGGTGATGGCTTCATCCGTTTAATCAAAATGGTTATTGCGCCGGTGATTTTCTGTACCGTGGTGAGTGGTATTGCTGGTATGGAAAGCATGAAATCGGTCGGTAAAACCGGTGGCGTGGCATTACTGTATTTTGAAATTGTCTCTACCATCGCCCTGATTATTGGTCTGGTGGTGATTAACGTCTGGAAACCAGGCGTTGGCATGAACGTTGATCCAGCTTCTTTGGATACCACCGGTATTTCAAAATATGTAGAAACTGGTGAAGCGCAATCTACAGTCGAATTCCTATTAAATATCATTCCAAATACCGTGGTCGGTGCCTTTGCCCAGGGTGAAATCCTGCAGGTGCTGATGTTTGCCATCCTGTTTGGTTTTGCCTTACACCGTTTAGGGCCAGCAGGTAAGCCGGTCTTGAAACTGATTGATCAGATTTCGCATGTGTTCTTTAACATTGTGAACATGATCATGAAAGTTGCGCCAATTGGTGCTTTCGGTGCGATGGCCTTTACTATTGGTAAATACGGGATTGGCAGTCTGGCGCAACTGGCGCAGTTAATTATCTGCTTCTACCTGACCTGTGTGCTGTTTATTTTTATCATACTCGGCAGTATTGCGCGTATGACCGGTTTCAGTATCGTAAAAATGATCCGCATGATTCGTGAAGAATTACTGATTGTATTGGGGACCTCATCTTCAGAATCGGTATTACCGCGCATGTTGAAGAAACTGGAAATTGCCGGCTGTGAAAAATCGGTGGTGGGTTTGGTCATTCCAACGGGTTATTCCTTTAACCTGGATGGTACTTCGATTTATTTGACCATGGCGGCAATCTTCATTGCTCAGGCCACCAATACACCTTTAGAACTGCATCATCAGATTACTTTATTGCTGGTGCTGTTGATTTCCTCTAAAGGTGCAGCAGGGGTGACCGGTTCAGGCTTTATTGTGATGGCGGCAACACTGGCGGCTGTGGGTCAGATTCCGGTGGCCGGTCTGGCGCTAATTCTGGGTATTGACCGCTTTATGTCTGAAGCGCGTGCCTTGACCAATCTGGTGGGTAATTCATTGGCGACCATTGTTGTAGCGAAATGGGTCGGTCAGTTAGATCAGGAAAAGCTGCAATATGCATTAAATAATCCGGAAGAAATTGACCGCAAAATGGCAGAACAAAGCCAGCAATCTGCTTCGGCTTAACAGCAGGGCGGTGACTAAAGGAAGCTTCGGCTTCCTTTTTTTATTACTTGGCAGTCAATAAAAAAGCCGGGCAAAGCCATGACAGTACGCTTAAAAATGCATAGCATGGGGCTGAATGTAAAACAAGAATGTACCCTACAAGGATCGACTATGCTGGCTTATGATGCAGATTTAGAATTATTCCGTGACAACTTCCGCCGCTTTATGAGTGAACAGATTGCCCCGCATTATGAACAGTGGGAACGGGAAGGAATTATGCCGCGCTCGGTCTGGAACCAGCTGGGTGAAAACGGCTTTTTATGTGTAGATGTACCGGAACAGTATGGCGGCTATGGCGTACCGACCCATTATTCGCTGATGCTGGTGGAAGAATCGGCACGTGCTGGTTATAGCGCACTGTCTACCGGTATTTCCTGTCATTCAGAAATTGCTGCGCCGTATATTTTAAATATTGGTTCAGAAGAACAGAAACAGTACTGGCTGCCAAAAATGGTTAGCGGTGAAGTGGTCGGTGCGATTGGTATGACCGAGCCGGGTGCTGGTTCTGACTTGCAAGCCATGCGCAGTCATGCCATTTTGCAGGATGATCATTATATTTTAAATGGTTCTAAAACCTTTATTTCTAATGGCCAACATGCCGATCTGGTGGTGCTGGCGGTAAAAACCGATCCGCAGGCACGCGCCAAAGGCGTGTCTTTATTATTAGTCGATACCTATCTGGATGGCTTTAAGAAAGGCACCAACCTCGACAAGATTGGCCTGCATGCTCAGGACACCTCGGAATTGTTCTTTGATAACGTGAAAGTACCCAAAGAACAGTTACTGGGCCAGCCGGGACAGGGCTTTGCCTATTTAATGCAGGAATTACCACGTGAACGGACCGCGATTGCCGCCACCGCCTTGGGCGCTATCCGTGGTTCGATTGACATCACCACGCAATACGTTCAGGAACGTCAGGCCTTTGGCCAGAAAATTGGCCAGTTCCAGAACAGCCGTTTTGTTTTGGCACAGGCTAAAATTGATGAGCTGGCCACGGCTGCATTTTATCACCAGAATGTTGAGCTGTATATGCAGGGCAAACTGGATGTCGAAACAGCAGCAGCATTGAAAAGCTTCTCGACCGATATGCAGATGAAAGTGGCCGATCAGCTGCTGCAGCTGTTTGGTGGTTATGGTTATATGACTGAATATCCAATTTCTCGTTTCTTTATCGATGCCCGTATCCAGCGGATTTATGGCGGCACCAATGAAATTATGAAAGAGATTGTGGCGCGCGGTTTATTGGGCCGTTAAGTCCTGTACATCAGAGCAAATGAAAACACCCGCCCAGCATCGACTGGGCGGGTGTTTTTTGGTGGGTGTGTTTCTGAGACTGATTTTAATGCAGGCTGAGCACATGCAGACTTTCCCGAATAAAGATCGGCAAGTCTGCTGGTGAGCGTGAGGAAATATACAGGTTATTGTCATTCACTACCGCCTCATCAAAATACACGGCGCCGGCATCCATCAGTTCCAGCATCACCGGGGCAATGCTGGTCATGCGCCGGCCTTTGACCACACTGGCATGGATCAGCAGTTGCGGACCATGACAGGTGCTCATAATTGGTTTCTGGGCATTGGCAAAATTTCGGACAAAATCGACAAAACGCAGATCATCACGCAGTTGTGCCGGAGATTGGCCGCCGGGAATCAGCAGCGCATCAAAATCATGAATGGTCACATCATCTATACTTTGGTCGATGGTTACCGAGCTGCGCCGTTGATAACCATAGACAATATTGCCGGCCTTGTTTTCAACATTTACCACGCTATGCCGCGCTGCACGGAAGGCGTGGATCAATTCTGGATAGTCTGCATCTTCATAATCATGGGTAATCAGCACCGCGATTCTTTTTGACATTATTATTCTCCGAATTGCTTTAAATAAAAGAGTAAAGGGGAAAAAGCAAAATTTCATTGCTGCTTTGTAACCAGTTTTCTTATTTCTTTTTCAAGTTAAAATTTCTGGAATTTTATTCAATATTTATGGGCGTTATTTTCTATGTAAGTAATTATGACGCCTGTTCAGTTTACGCAATAAACTTGCAAAATCCTATCACTATTCATCGAATTCAGATGCAAAAGCTATCGGTTGATTGGAAAAAGACCCTGTTTCATCTGCTTAAATTCGCTACACTCTGGATGGAAAAACAGGCAAAGTGTCGTGACTTGTTCAGAATTATTCATGAGTCATAGCTGCTCAATTGATAAACAGTCTCATAAGTTGCAGAGAGTTTAACCAACTGTTTGTTTTTAAGACTGAATCAATCAAAGTTGTATTGCGCAACATTTGAAAGCTAACTATTGTTATACTGTTTGCATACCGTTTATGAAGGGCGACATAACAATGATCAACGACGATCAAAACACAACGACTTCTCTTGACCTGAACAATATTCGTGAGGAAATTGACTCTGTAGACATGCAGATTCAACAACTGATTAACCGTCGCGCACGATTGGCAGAAGCGGTGGCCAAAGCCAAATTTGCCGCTGAAGAGAATCCGCTGTTTTACCGTCCGGAACGTGAAGCACAAGTTTTACGTAATGTTATGGATCGCAATGAAGGCCCATTGTCGGACCAGACCATGGCACGTTTATTCCGTGAAATCATGTCGGCCTGTCTGGCACTGGAAGCACCGCAAAGTATTGCCTTCCTGGGGCCTGTTGGGACTTATACCCATTCTGCGGTACTCAAGCATTTCGGTCATGATGCCCTGGTGCGCCCTTTACAAACCATTGATGAAGTCTTCCGTGAAGTGGAAGCGGGTAGTGCGCATTATGGTCTGGTGCCGGTAGAAAACTCCTCTGAAGGGGTGGTGAACCATACCTTAGACTGCTTTAAAACTTCAAATCTGAATGTGATTGGCGAAGTTGAATTGCCGATTCATCATCAGTTCCTGATTTCTGCAAATACCCGTAAAGACAGCATTAAACAGATTTATGCTCACCAGCAAACGCTGGCACAGTGCCGTAAATGGCTAGATGCGCATTATCCTGGGGTGGAGCGTGTGGCTTTAAGTTCCAATGGTGAAGCGGCGCGCCGTATTCGTAATGAATGGCATTCTGCGGCCATTGCTTCTGAAATTGCGGCAACCATTTATGATCTTGAAATCATGCACAGCAATATCGAAGACAACCCGGAAAACACCACGCGCTTCTTGGTGATTGGCCGTGAGAAAGTGCCACAAAGCGGCAATGACAAAACTTCATTGCTGGTGTCTGCACATGACCGTGCCGGTGCCTTGCTGGAAATTCTGGCGCCATTTGCCAAACACAACATTAGTCTAACCAGTATTGAAACCCGTCCGGCTTTACCTGAAAAATGGGCCTATGTGTTCTTTATTGATCTGGAAGGTCATATTGAGCAAGACAATGTTAAAGCTGCGATTGAAGAAATCCGTCCATTGGTGAAAGAAGTCCGTGTACTCGGCTCTTATCCGGCGGCAGTTTTATAAAATTCTCTGGTGGCCGTGTGCGCTGCATGCGGCTGCTTTTCACCTGTAAATCTGGAAGTAAAAAATGTCGTTTGTCCCAGCCAATGAAGGCATCTCTAAGTTAAAGCCATATCAACCAGGTAAGCCGATCAGTGAACTTGAGCGTGAATTGGGTATTACCGATATTGTGAAATTGGCATCCAATGAAAACCCGTTGGGCTGTTCAGACAAAGTCAAAGAGGCCGTGGCTGCCGAGCTGGCTGAAATTGGTCGTTATCCAGATGGCGGTGGTTTTATTTTAAAAGACCAGATTGAAGCGCAGTTTGGTTTTGGTCATGAACGGATTACTTTGGGTAATGGTTCAAATGACCTGCTGGAAATGTTTGCCCGCGCTTTTGTGTCCGAGCAGGACTCAATCGTATATAGCCAGCACGCCTTTGCGGTTTATGCGCTGGTGACTCAGGCCATTAATGCAGAGGCCATTGAAGTACCAGCCAAAGGTTTCTCGCACGATTTAGAGGCGATGGCTGCAGCCATTCAAGCCAACACCAAGCTGGTGTTCATTGCCAATCCGAATAACCCGACTGGCACCTGGTTTGAAGAAGCTGAATTTGAAGCCTTCATGCAGAAAGTACCGGCCAATGTAATTGTGGTACTGGATGAAGCCTATGTGGAATACTTCCCGGAAAACTTCAACAGCCTGAAATATCTGGATCAGTATCCAAACCTGATTGTTAGCCATACCTTATCAAAATGCTATGGTCTGGCAGCGCTACGAGTTGGTTTTGCTCTGGCCTCTGTACAGGTGACTGACTATTTAAACCGTATCCGTCAGCCATTTAACGTGAACCATTTAGCTATGGTGGCAGCTGTAGCAGCGCTGAAAGATGAAGCCTTTATCGAAAAATCACGTGAAGTGAACAAGGCTGGTATGGCGCAGTTGGAAGCAGGCTTTAAAGCACTGGGCCTGAATTATGTACCTTCACGTGCCAACTTTATTCTGGTTGATGTACAGGCTGATCCGGCACAAACCTTCAATGCTTTGCTCAAAGAGGGCGTGATTGTACGTCCGGTTGGCATTCCAAACCATCTTCGTGTATCGATTGGAACAGAAGCAGAAAATGCCAAATTCCTGACTGCACTGGCGAAGGTGTTAGGTCTGGACGCAAAGGCATAAGCCATGACGCAACCCCTGTTTGAAAAAGTCGCTTTTATTGGACTTGGGCTGATTGGCTCAAGTCTGGCGCGTGTGATTCAGGCTGAACAGCTGGCTCATGAGGTGGTGGCATCGACCCGTTCGCAAAAAACGCTAGAAGATGCCAAAGCCTTAGGGTTAATTGCTGCCGGTTATAGCGATCCGGTCGAGGCGGTGAAAGATGCTGATCTGGTGGTACTGGCCTTACCGGTACGTGCCACCGAATATGTGTTGCAGCAGATTAAACCGTATTTAAAACCTGATGCAATCCTGACCGATGTCGGCAGTACCAAAGGCAATGTGGTCGATGCAGCCAAAGCGGTTTTTGGTGAACAACTGCCTGCCGGTTTTGTGCCGGGGCATCCGATTGCTGGAGCCGAGCATACCGGGGTCCATGCCGGTAAGGTCGATTTATTCGTCAATCATAAAGTGATTTTGACTCCATTACCGACCAGTGCGGATTGGGCGGTCAATAAACTGATTCAACTGTGGGAAGCAGCCAAAGCGGAAGTGATCTGTATGGATGTGGACAAGCACGATGAAGTGCTGGCACATACCAGTCATCTTCCGCATTTAATGGCATTTAACCTGGTGGAGCAACTGGCCAACAGGGAAGACAATTTAGATATTTTTCGCTATGCTGCAGGCGGCTTTCGTGATTTCTCGCGAATTGCAGCCAGTGATCCACAAATGTGGCACGACATCTTCTTTGCCAATAAAAAGGCAATTTTGAATGCAGTCGATGGCTTTGAACAACAGCTGGCAATCTTGCGCCAGCTGATCGAACAGGAAAACTCGCAGGCTTTAATGGGCCTGCTGGGACATGCTCAAGCAGCGCGTCAGCATTTTAATCATATGCTGGCCAAAAAACCGTTGATGGAGAACAATAAAGTGACACAACAATTTACGATTTTACCGGGCTCTAAAAATTTCCAGGGTAAATTTACTGTGCCAGGTGATAAATCTGTGTCACATCGTTCAATCATGTTTGGTGCGATTGCAGAAGGCACCACCCATGTCACCGGCTTTTTGGAAGGTGAAGATGCGCTGGCGACCTTGCAGGCTTTTCGCGATATGGGTGTCAGCATCGAAGGCCCAAAAAATGGTGAAGTGACCATTCATGGTGTTGGTATGCAGGGCCTCAAAGCTCCAGCCGGTGCACTGTATATGGGGAACTCTGGCACCTCCATGCGTTTGCTGTCAGGCATGTTATCGGCGCAGGCCTTTGATTCGGTGATGACCGGTGATGCATCCTTGTCCAAGCGTCCAATGGAGCGTATTGCCAAGCCATTACGTGAAATGGGGGCGCAAATCCAGACCACAGGTGAGCGTGGTACGCCACCGGTGTCAATTACGGGCAGCCAGCAGTTAAAAGGCATTCAGTACGATTTACCAATGGCCTCGGCACAGGTGAAATCAGGAATTTTACTGGCCGGTTTGTGGGCCGAAGGTGAAACTGCAGTAACTGAACCGGAACCAACCCGCGACCATACCGAGCGTATGCTGCGTGCTTTTGGTTATGAAGTGAAAACCGAAGGTAACCGTATTTCCCTGCAAGGCGGCGGTAAACTGGTGGGAACCAATATTCAGGTGCCTTCAGATATTTCATCTGCAGCGTTCTTTATGGTGGGCGCGGCCATTACTGAAAATGCCGATGTCACTTTAGAAGCTGTGGGCATTAACCCGACCCGTACTGGCGTGATTGAAATCCTCAAACAAATGGGTGCAGATATTACTGTATCCAACGAGCGTATTGCCGGTGGTGAACCGATTGCCGACATTCGTATTCAGGGCAGCCGTACCTTAAAAGGCATTCATATTCCGGAAGATCAGGTGCCACTGGCGATTGATGAATTCCCGGCGCTGTTTATTGCAGCAGCCTGTGCGGAAGGTCAGACTGTATTGACTGGTGCAGCTGAACTTCGCGTCAAAGAATCTGACCGGATTCAGGTGATGGCAGATGGCTTGAAAACCATGGGCATTGACTGTACCCCAACTGAAGATGGCATCATCATTGAAGGCAAGGGCAAAGCAGGTGACTGGTCGCCTGTGTTCACCGGCGGTGAAATTGAGTCACATCATGACCACCGTATTGCCATGAGCTTCTCGATTGCCGGTTTACGTAACTCGGAAGTAATTAAAATTGTGGGTACAGAAACGGTCGCGACCAGCTTCCCGACCTTTACCCAATTGACCGCTCAGGCCGGTCTGCAGATTGAAGTGACCGAATAAAGAGAAAAATAACCCAAAACAGCCAAGCTTTTGCTTGGCTGTTTGCTTTATATTGCTTATGCTAAAAATACAACAAGAACAGCAGTAGGGTCGTTTATGAAAACACTCCAGTTTACCGCACAATGTGATAACAAGGCCGAATTACAGGACTGTAAGATTGCCCAGAACTATGTGGCAGATTTGCTGGCCCGACAGTTAAACCAGCACGGCTTTGAAACCCTGCCGCAAAGTGGCGCACAAATTGCGGTTAGTGTGGAAGATCATCCTTTGCCCTTAAGCGTGAGCTGTGAAAGCCGCGATGCCGAAGGACGACTGGTGTGTGAAATCCTGTCTTATCCGGAAGAAGAGCAGGACTGGTTTGACCGGATTGAATCGCAAAGCTTGCTAAATCAGCTGGCCCAGGCGGTCGAGCAGACCTTAAAACAGGATGAAAACTTTACGGCCTTTGAATGGAAAAATTAAAACAATCCCAGATTGGAATTGCGAAGCCATTTCGTCTGTATCCATTTTAAAATTAACAGTACCGTCACTGATCTCCTCCCATAAAAAAACCCATCAGCAGATGGGTTTTTGTCTTTAGCCTAAGGCCAGGAAGCGGGTAATTGCAATCCGCAGCTGTTTTAAATAGCCGGTAAAGAAATGGTTAGCGCCCGGTAAAATGGTAACCAGATGACGCTGTGGTTTGGCCCAAGTAATCATGTCCGAGAGCAGGGTCACATCATCGGCTTCGCCATGAATAAACAGGATGTCACCTTTAATTTCAGGAGTTACATAGTGACGTACACCAGCTACTGTCGCAGTCGGCAAGCCGCATAAAATGGTCTGTTTTGGCTGTAATTCAACCGGTAGCGCTGCATAACTCTTTGCCATCACATGCGCACCAAAGCTGAAACCGCCGGCATAGAACGGCAGGCCAATGTGCTGGCTGCGCGCATATTTGATGACTTCTAGAATATCGTCCGTTTCGCCAAAGCCTTCATCATGCACACCTTCACTCTGGCCTGAACCGCGGAAGCTTGGGCGATATACCACGCAGCCGCGCTCTAGGTACATTTGTGCTAATAATGCAGGAACTTTGTGTTGCGGGGTGCCGCCTTGCAATGGATGGGGGTGGCTGACAACCGCGAATCCTTTCACTTCACCCTGTGGATAATCTACGAAAACTTCAATTCGACCCACAGGACCTGGAATGAAAATTTGCTCGGACATAAGATAATCGAATAATGGCAGGAGAATCGATTATTTTACCGATTATGTTTAGGAAAAACACAGATTGGCATTAAAATAAGCTGACTGTTATAGTTTGATTAATTATTTTTTAACCACTTTTTGATCAGGATGTGTATGCTCGCCTTAATTTCTCCTGCTAAGACTTTAGATTATGAATCTGCATTACCCACCGACAGCCATACCTTACCAAGACTATTAGCGCATTCACAAGAACTTATCGACGTTAGTCGTACGCTATCTGCTTCAGAAATCGCCAATTTAATGAGTGTGAGCGAAAAAATCGCCAATTTAAACGTAGAACGCTTCCGCGACTGGCAGGCCGATTTTGATTTTTCTAATGCGCGTCAGGCGCTGTTTGCCTTTAAAGGCGATGTCTATACCGGTCTGGATGCCTATAGCCTGAAGGATCAGGATATTGATTATGCACAGCAGCATTTGCGCATGTTATCAGGCCTGTATGGCTTATTGCGCCCGCTGGATTTAATGATGCCGTATCGTCTGGAAATGGGCACCAAGCTGAAAAATCCGCGTGGCAGCAATTTGTATGAATTCTGGGGCACCATCATTACTGATCTGATCAATGAAGATCTGGCTGCGGCCAAGTCTGAATTGCTGGTGAATATCGCTTCGGATGAATATTATAAATCGGTGAAAGAAAGCAAGATTCAGGCAGAAATCATCAAGCCGGTATTTTTAGACCAGAAAAATGGCAAATATAAAGTCATCAGCTTCTATGCCAAAAAAGCCCGTGGCCTGATGGCACGCTATATCATCGAAAATAAAATTGAACGCGCTGAAGATTTAAAAGGCTTTAATAGCGATGGCTATTATTTCGATGCTGACAGCTCCCTAAAAGGTGAGCTGGTGTTTAAGCGAGATGAGCAAGCCGCATAAACAGGGGAGTGCGTGCCATGCAACCAGAACTTGCTGATTTTCAGTTGTATTGGCAACGCTGCGCTCAGCAGTTTTCGCTGAATCGCTGCCAGACGCAGCAGCTGTATGCGCGGCTGCTGGCGGCCTATAGTGAGCCGCAGCGGCACTATCATGGCGTGCAGCATATTCTGGAATGTCTGCAGCATTTCGATCAGATTCGCACACAGTTGCAGCAAGCATCGCTGGTCGAGCTGGCGTTATGGTTTCATGATGCGGTCTATCATCCTAAAGCGCAGGACAATGAAGCGCAAAGTGTGACATTGTGCCAGCAGTTATGCGCAGATTTTTTAACAGCAGCACAAATCGAAACCGTGAGCCGCTGGATTCTTGCGACCCGGCAGCATCAGCCCAGTGATGAGCCAGATTTAAATGCCTTGCTGGATATTGATCTGGCGATTCTGGCTGCGCCGCCAGCACGTTTTGCTGAATATCAGCAACAGATTCATCAGGAATATGCCTGGGTCGAGCAGCAGCTTTATCAGCACAAGCGCCGTGCGGTATTGATGCAGTTTTATCAGATGCAACCGCTATATCAGACCCGGTATTTTCAGCAGCATTATGAAGCACAGGCCAAACACAATCTGGCCCAAGCCTTGTCTGCAGCGGGCGAATCAGCATCGTGATGGTTTATTCACCCACTAAAATTCAGGCATAAAAAAAGGCAAAGTCAGACTTTGCCTTTTCCATCTTGTCACAAGATTAGTGGTGATGACCACCAACACCGTGTACGTGACCGTGGTCTAGCTCTTCTTGAGTCGCTTCACGGATTTCTACGATTTCAACTTCAAAAGTCAGGTCTTGACCAGCAAGCGGGAAGTTTGCATCAACGATTACGTTTTCGCCTTCAACTGCTTTAACCGTTACGATCTGTACGCCATCATCAGTTTGTGCTTGGAACTGCATGCCAGGCTGAATGCTGTCTACGCCTTGGAACATTTGCGCTGGAACTTCTTGAACTAGGTCAGGGTTGTATTCGCCATAACCTTCAGCAGCAGGTACGTTTACAGTGAATTTTTCACCCACAGTTTTACCTTCTAGGGCTTTTTCAAGACCAGGGATGATGTTACCCGCACCATGCAAATAGGCAAGTGGTTCACCTTGAGATTGGTCGAGAGTTTCACCCTCTGCGTTAGTCAATGTGTAGTGGAAAGAAACCACGAGGTCATTTGCAATAGCAGTCATGTTATAGATCCATTTAGTTTTCTAAGGGTACATCATAAAGTGAAAAGGCAAATTTGTTGAATACTTTTACTCAAAAAACTCACATTTGGCTTTTTTATGACATTTTCCCAGATATTGGGGCAGTCGATAAAATTTCAATGCAATTTTATTTTAGGGCCAATTTTTCTGCCGAGCATATCTTTGGCGGTCAGCACCCCGGCATGGGTATAGCCATGAATGGTGGCCTGATGCAGCCGGTATAAAGACACATACATCGACTTGGCGACTATGCCCTGTACATTGACCCGACCGAGTAATTCACCCACGGCCGTATGCTGGCTTAAAGAAATCAGCGAGCCTTTGTCGGAGAATTTAAACATCGGCAGTGGTTTCCCATTCACGTGCTGGCTCAGGGCACGAACCAGAAAGCTGGCCTGCTGACTGGCCACCTGCGCACGCGGACCCAGCACCGGTTCATCGGCTTTGGGCTGGCAATGGGCACAATCGCCAAAGGCAAAAATGTTGGGGTCGGTATAAGTCTGTAAGGTGGCATAGACTTTTAAACGGTGCAGATGATCTTTTTCAAAATCATCCCACTGTTTAAAAATTTCCGGGGCCTGAATTCCGGCAGCCCAGACTTTAATTTCTGCTTCTAGCGGATTACCTGCAGCAAAATAAACCTGTTCTTCATCGACCTTGGCCACCCGATGCTGGGTCAGCACTTCAATACCAAAGTGCTCCAGCTGGGCTTGGGTATGCCGGGAAATTTGCTGTGACAGGGCCGGTAAAATCCGGTCGGCAGCTTCAATGAGCGTAATCCGAACCTGCTGCGGGTCAATCCGGTTTAAACCATATTGGGCAAAAGTCTGTTTGGCCTGATACAGCTCTGCCGCCAGTTCAACACCGGTAGCACCGGCGCCAATAATGGCAATATTCAGGGCACGGCTTTGCGGTTGATTTTGGGCTTCTAAATACAGGTGTAGCAAGTCCTGATGAAACACCGTGGCCTGAGGCAGGCTGTCCAGAAAATGACAATGCTGTTTCACCCCTTCGGTATGAAAGTCATTGGAAGTGGAGCCTAGCGCCAGTACCAGCGTATCATAGTCCACGTCAATCTGCTTTGGTGGCTGCTCTTTTTTGGAAAATTGCGGTGCCTGCAGCTGAATCTTTTTCTGGGTCCGGTCAATGCCAACCAGGGTGCCTAATATAAACTGATAATGATGCTGGGCAGCATGCACAAAATAGTTGGTTTCTTCCTGATGTGGATTGAGCGTGCCGGCTGCAATTTCATGCAGCAGCGGTTTCCAGATGTGGGTCAGTTTCTGATCGACCAGAGTAATCTGCGCTTTGCTCGATTTACCCAGACGATGACCAAGTTGGGTGGCAAGCTCCAGACCACCGGCGCCGCCACCGACAATCACAATATGATGTAATACTGACATGATGAACCTATATTGTTATTTTTAATGCAAGAACAGGCTCAATTTATGCCATCTCCCGGTCAGGAAAATGGCTCAGATTGTTCGACAACTTACATCATGTAGCATTTCCACTGTGCTTGTTCACAGGATTAAACCAGCGGATAAGTTTTGGCTGCGGTTTCATCCTTGGAGGAAAAGCTAAACAGGCTTTTTAGCCAGATCAGCAGTTTTTCAAACAGGCTGGCTTCGGCAATATGTACTTCTTCTTCCAGATGAATGGTATTGATCAGGCGGTTATTCTGATAAACATGCACGGTGGCCAGCTGCATCACCTGTGCCAGCGGGGCCGTCAGTAACTTTTCTTTCAGCTCGACATTCAAATGGGTTTCGGTCTGGGTTAAGGGTTCAATCAGTCGGGTCTGACCGAAGGTATCGTTAACAAACAGGCGCTGCTGGGTCACATCAAACTGTTTTAAATCAATCGCGCTATTTTCGCCATATAAAGACGTGGTGACAATTTTCGGTTGCTGCACTTCAACCTTGAACATTTTCAGGGTCGACTTTACCACTGGCAACTCAGCAATCAGCTGCTTGTTTTTTAAAGCCACTTCGTTGCGGGTGTAGGCATAACTGATGTTCATCAGTTGCTGGGCAATTTCAGCGCGTTTAAATGCACTTTTGGCACCCAAAACTACCACAATTAAACGCCGGTTCGGATCATCAAAATTCTGGGTGAGACGGTTGGCCGTCAGCGCCAGGTTATAACCGGCGGCACGGGTATAACCGGTTTTCAAGCCATCCACCGTCGGGTCCTGTTTGAGCAGAATGTTAGTGGCACGGTGATAACGCTGGTTATAGGTAAAACTGGTCTGTTTGGAATAAGCGAGATAATCCGGAGTGTCATTGACGACCGCCTGTGCCAGACGGGCCAGATCGGCCGCGGTAGAATAATGTTCCGGCATGGTAATCCCGGACGGATTCTGGAAATGGGTATGCTGCATTCCCAAGGCCTGTGCTTCCTGATTCATACGTGCCACGAACTGCGGTACGCTGCCAGAAATCCGTTCGGCCAGAGTTAGGGCGGCATCATTGGCAGACATCACAATTAAACCAGCTAGCAGCTGATCAACAGAAATCTGCTCACCTTCTTTCAGGTACATCTGGGATTCATCCCACATCACCTGTTTCACCACCGACGTTGCGGTCAGCACATCTGCCACGTTCAGCTTGCCGGCCTGAATGTCCTTGAGCACAATATAGGCCACCATCATCTTGGTCAGCGAGGCCGGGGCGCGCTGAATCTGGCTATTGTGTTCTGCAATGACCTGACCCGATTGTGGATCAAGCACGGTCCAGGCTTCTGCTTCAACCGTTTCAGGATTAAAAGATAATAAGGTGGCATGCGCAAGCGAGCTGCATAGCCAGCACAGCAGCGCAATCAGGTAGATGACACGTTTCAAGGGGATTCCTTTTTTAACCAGTCCGTTGGTCATAAACATAAAAATTTTAGGCATGCTATGCTTTTTTTTGCCGCCTGACTAGCGATAATTTTCGACAATGAAGACGACTGCGCATTGCATGACAAAAAAATGTTAAGCTAATTGATAAGTTATCTCTTTGATCTTTTATATCGCCCATTATGTTGCATTATCAAATCGAATTTGACGATTATCGTCAGCATCTTATTCATGTCACTTTGCGCTTTCTGGCCAATCCGACACAGGTTCTAGCTTTACCAACCTGGATTCCGGGCAGCTATCTGATTCGTGAATTTTCCAAACATATTGAAGCGGTCAAGGCCTATGATGAAGCCGGGCGTATTTTAAAAATCCAGAAATTTGAAAAGAACAAATGGCGTTTGTTTAATACCGATCATGAACTGATTACGGTGGAATATGATGTTTATGCCTACGACCTGTCGGTGCGTGGTGCCTATGTTGATCAGACCCGGTTATATGTCAATCCGGCCTGTGCCTGTTTAGGACTGGAAGGTCAGGAAGATAAAGCGATTGAAGTCGAAGTGTTTCTGCCTAATGAGCTGAAACATTTCCAGCTGGCGACCGGACTGGCAGCCAAAAGTCTGGTGAAGGGGCGTTATACCTTAAAAGCCAAAAACTATGCCGAACTGATTGATGCGCCGTTTGAGCTGGCCGAGCAGACCCGTTTTAGTTTTGATGCAGCAGGCATTCCACATGAATTTGTGGTGTCGGGCAAACATGCCATGAATGCTGCGAGAATGCAGCAGGACCTGGAAAAAATCTGCGCCACTGAAATTGCCATGTTCGGTTCTGCACCGTTTCAGGATTATACCTTTATGACCATGGCGACCGGGAGCAGCTACGGTGGTCTGGAGCATCCAAACAGCACCAGCCTGATTACCCCGCGCGATGACTTGCCAAAAGCCAATGAGCCGGAAGAGCCGTCGAAAGAATATCAGCGTTTTCTGGGGCTGTGCAGCCATGAATATTTCCACTCCTGGCTGGTGAAATTTATCCGTCCGGACAGCTTTGTCAATTATGACCTGAACCGGGAAGGTTACACCTCTTTGTTGTGGATTTTTGAAGGTTTCACCTCATATTATGATGACCTGATTTTATTACGCAGCGGTGTGGTTAATCAGGAGTCTTATATTGCTTTATTAAAAGCGCAGATTGACCGTTATTTGCAAAATCCGGGTCGGGCAATCCAAACCGTGGCTGAATCAAGCTTTGATGCTTGGGTGAAATTCTACCGTCAGGATGAAAACTCCAACCATGCCGGCACCAGCTATTACAACAAGGGCTGTCTGGTGGCCTTGTGTCTAGATCTTGGTTTACGTCTGCGTGGCTCTAGTCTGGATGCGTTAATGCGCAAGCTGTATGACAATGCGCAGCAGGGGATTCAGGTGCATGAGCGCACGATTTATGAATTGTGTCAGGAATTAACCGGTGATAGCTGGGCTGAGCAGATTAACCATCTGATTAACACCACCGAAGAATTACCGCTGGATCAGCTGTTCCCGGAATTTGGTCTGAGCTACAGCTTAAAAAATGACAAGCGTTTGCCATTGGGGCTAAAACTGGCCGATAAACCGGAAGGCGTACTGGTACAGGCCGCACGCCGTGATGGTCAGGCAGCGCAAGCCGGTCTGTCGGCGCATGATGTAATCATTGCCATTGATGGCCTCAAAGCCAGCAGCAAACTGATCGAACAGTATGCCAAACAGAGCGGCAGCTTTACAGTACATGCTTTCCGCCGTGATGAACTGATGCAGTTTGAAGTGAATGCAGCAGGTTCTGAACTGACTGAAGTTGAATTAAAAGTTGAAGATCAGGCCAAACTGGATCGCTGGTTAAAAGTGTAAAATCACAGTCTGAAATCTATACTATAAAAAACCGATGCTCAGGCATCGGTTTTTTTATGCAGATCTATCGTCATAAACCCTATCGTAATCACACCTTATTTGATGATCAGGCGGGAAGTACCGCGAAACTCCGCCACAATCTGCTGCTTCTGGTTCGTGACCCGAATATCATAAATGCCGCTGCGGCCACTGCTGGCCTTATGTTCTGCCACCGCAGTCAGGGTATCGCCGAGCAGGCCCGGTTTTAAATAATGAATACCGCAGTGCTGACCCACCGCCGAATGTTTGCCGGTGTTGCAGGCAATGGCAAAAGCCGCATCCGCCAGCGCAAAAATCACCGAACCGTTACAGGTTTGATGGCCTTGTAAATGCTGCTCGGTAATTTTTAATTCAATCTGTGCGCTGTGTTCACCAAACGACACCAAATGGGCGCCCAGATGCTGCATTAATCGGTCCTGATGAAACATGGGATTAACTTGCTGATCCATAGCAGACTCCTTTTTTAAGATACGTTTTATTTTAAATTTAAAATTATGTGAATCATAAATAGCATTGTGATGCTGAAAATACAAGCAAAAAAATAAGGCCCCGTTGGAGCCTTATTTTCATCGTCTATTCAACGCATCTTTGCAACAGCTTTTTTAGCTATACAGATGCCAGCCCCATTAACGGGCACGACGACCACGTGATTTGGTGTTGGGACGGGTGGTGCCATTGGTCTTGCGACGTGGCTTTTCACCTTCTTCCATTTGCCAGATGCGTGGTGTGCCGGATTTTTTCTTGGCGGTACCATCTTTGTTGACTTTTTTCTGCATCGGTTTGCCACCAGTGCCGCCCGGTTTCTTCACATAAGAACGTGAGCGATACGGCTGTTCGGCTGGTACATCTTTAAAGTCGCTATAGAGCAGTGGTTCAATTTCACGGGTTTCACCCGGTTGCAGGCCCAGCTGAACCAGATCAATCGAACCGATTTTGGTGCGAATTAAACGCAAAGTTGGGAAGCCGACCGCAGCGGTCATGCGGCGCACCTGACGGTTACGGCCTTCACAAATTGAAATTTCAGCCCAGGAGGTCGGCACCGAAGCGCGGTAACGTACCGGCGGATGACGTTCCCATAACCACTCCGGTTCAGCCACTTTAATCGCTTTGGCCGGCAAGGTCATGCCATCATTCAGTTCTACACCTTTACGCAGCTGTTCTAGCGCTTCTTCGGTAATGTCACCATCGACCTGGACCAGATAGGTTTTAAACTTTTTATTGGCCGGGTTGGTAATAAACTGGTTTAAACCGCCATGATCGGTCAGGAACATTAAACCTTCTGAATCCATGTCCAGACGACCGGCAATCCGCAAATCCGGATCGTCAATGAAGTCGGCCATGGTTGGGTGCTTTTCATCGGGACGAAACTGTGACAGCACATCATAAGGCTTGTTAAGAATAACTATTTTCACTGTAACCTGCTAAAAAATATAACAAAATCTGGGTGTGGTTCTTATGCTACCTGTAATAAAACCCGGCATGGGAGAGAAAGGGTGACAATGAGCAAAAAGAAGGTCCACAATATCCGGCTACTATAGCAGATTCTGTCTGATCTGCCTGAACTTTATGGCAAAGCTGAGCAGATGATTTTGATTGGAAATGTAAAACTTGCTGAGAGATGCTACAGGATATATGCCGATTTATTAAGCACAGAAATAAGGCCATTTCCCTTATAAATCCCGGGCTGGTTAAATTTTGATTAAACTGAAAAGATCATCGAGTTAAAAATACAATTAAGCAGACAGCCAAAAAAAGACCGGTGCCGGGCAAGAATAGTATGGATTTGCCCGCCCACCAATCACAGGGAGTAGCAAGGATTATGGGTTATCAGAAAATCGTCGTGCCTGCAGATGGCAGCAAAATTACGGTAAATGCAGATTTATCCCTGAATGTGCCGAACAATCCGATTATCCCTTTTATTGAAGGTGACGGGATTGGGGTGGATATTACCCCGACTATGAAAGCGGTGGTGGATGCGGCGGTACAAAAAGCCTATGGCGGCAAACGTGCGATTGAATGGATGGAAGTATATTGCGGCGAAAAGGCCAACAAGATTTATGGCACCTATATGCCGGAAGAAACCTTTGAGGTCTTGCGTGAATTTGTGGTGTCGATTAAAGGGCCGCTAACCACACCAGTTGGTGGTGGGATCCGTTCATTGAATGTGGCCTTGCGTCAGGAACTGGACCTGTATGTCTGTGTGCGTCCGGTGCGCTGGTTTGAGGGCGTACCTTCGCCGGTGCAACATCCGGAACTGACCGATATGGTGATTTTCCGGGAAAACTCGGAAGATATTTATGCCGGGATTGAATGGAAAGCCGATTCACCGGAAGCGAAAAAAGTTATTAAATTCCTGAAAGAGGAAATGGGTGTCACCAAAATCCGCTTTGAAGAAAACTGTGGTATTGGGATTAAACCGGTCTCCAAAGAAGGCACTCAGCGTCTGGTGCGTAAAGCCATCCAGTTCGCGATTGATAATGACAAGCCGAGTGTGACCTTGGTACATAAAGGCAACATCATGAAATATACCGAAGGCGCCTTTAAGGAATGGGGGTATGAAGTGGCGCTGGAGCGTTTTGGCGGCGAATTACTCGATGGCGGGCCGTGGGTGAAGCTGAAAAATCCGAAAACCGGCAAAGAGATTATGATTAAAGATGTAATTGCCGATGCCTTTTTACAGCAGATTTTAATGCGCCCGGCAGATTATTCGGTCATTGCCACCTTAAACCTGAACGGGGATTATATTTCCGATGCACTGGCGGCAGAAGTCGGCGGGATTGGTATTGCACCGGGAGCCAATATTGGCGGCGCAATACATATGTATGAAGCCACCCATGGCACCGCTCCAAAGTATGCCGGGCAGGACAAGGTCAATCCGGGTTCGATTATTCTGTCTGCGGAAATGATGCTGCGTGATATGGGCTGGACCGAAGCGGCCGATCTGATTATTCGGGGTGTATCCGGTGCGATTGCAGCCAAAACGGTGACATATGATTTTGAACGCCTGATGCCAGATGCCACCTTGCTGCGCTGCTCTGAGTTTGGTCAGGCGATTATTGACAAGATGGACCAATAAAAACACTATCTATTCGGTGTAACCGCCCGCGTTTAACGCGGGTTTTTTATGCCTTATCTTCCCATCTATTTGTGTCAATGTAATGACAAGTAACCACAGTGATGCTTTGGGTGAGTAAAGTAAAATGACAGAACTTTTTTCACTTGATTTGTAATGGATAATCCTGTGCCCAATTACATTGAGGCAATTTGATACAGCTTATGACTTGGGCAAAAAACAAAAACCGGTAGAGTAATACTTGTACATATTGTGCGACATATCGAACTGATACAGGAGTGATATGAAATGGCTAATCAACAAAACCAGCAGAATCAACAGAATCAGCAAAACCAACGTCAACAAAATCAGCAGCAGAATGACAATCAACGTCAACAGCAGCAACAGCCTCAGCAACAAAATCAAAAACAGAAAAACCAACGTCAGCAATGATGTCGCACCCCCAATTTAAAAACTTTTTCATCGCCTAAGGGTGAAGATGGGTTTTTAAATTGATTTACTGACAAAGGCTCTCATGATGAGAGCCTTTGTCATATTTACATGTAATGCAGCCCATTACGATCTATATCGGAAACTTGATTTAGAAATTACCTCAAAGCCCAGATCAGCAAAACCTGTACAAAAACCGTGTTTTATCTACCTTTGAGCAGACCTTAAGATCAAGTCATCCCTTGATGATGCAGGTGCAATGAATATCTTGATTTCTAAACGGCTCGCCGGTCTGGCGCTTGGCTTAAGTTTGAGTGTGCTGCTGGTCGGCTGTCAGCCACCGCCTTCGGGTGATGCCGCCGGTATGCGCTATCCGATGCTGTATCTGAAATTGCAACAGCAGGAATTCATGGCGCCTTTACCGGTCCCGGTAGAAGGTGTGCAGGCCAGGCAGATCAGTGATACCTGGGGGGCGGCGCGCAGTGAAGGGCGTCGGCATGAAGGCACTGATATTTTTGCCAAACGCGGCACGCCGGTACGCTCAACCACGGCTGGAATTGTATCGCGGGTGGGCACCAACAACCTTGGGGGTAAAGTGGTCTGGGTGATTGGTCCGGGCTTAAGCCATCATTATTATGCACATTTAGAGGATTATGCAGCGGAGATTCAGGAAGGCGACTGGATTGAAGCCGGTGAAATCATTGGTTATGTCGGTAATAGCGGCAATGCTCAAAATACACCGCCACATTTGCATTATGGGATTTATCTCAGTGGTCAAGGCGCCGTGAATCCTTATCCCTATTTGGTACAAGAGCTGACCGATGAATAAGCTAAATCAGTTTACCTCGGCTGTGGAAACCGGGGTTTTGGTGGCCGGCAGGCTGCAAATAAAATATAGATTTCCCAGTGCCAGAACCGCACCAGCCAGTAAAAACTGCTGCGGATAGGACCAGCCGGCGACTTGTAAGCCGCTAAAGCTTAAGCCTCCTATCAGCTGCACGCTGGCGAAGCATAAAGTGGCCATGCCCCATAACTTTTTATAGGCCAGTCCATACAGCTGGAGCAGGGTATAAGAGGTCAGAAACACCACCGCCGGATTCAGCAGGCCTGTAAAAAAGGAAGACAGAAAAGTCATCACTGACCAAGGTGCGATTGCCGCTAAAATGGCAGCCACATACAGGCAATACAGAATTTTCAGGGCTTTGAAATTGCCGAGCTGTTTTGCCAAAAAATAGGCACAGGCCGCTCCGCAGGCACTGCCCAGGCCATATAAAATCCAGTGGCTATTAATCCAGAACAGGCTGAGTTGTTGCACCTGACTTAAATAGTCAATCCAGAAGAGCGAGTGTGGTACATAGGAAAACGCGCTACAGCTATACACCAAGAGCAGGCTGGCACAGACTTTTTTATTGATGGGTACAGCAGCAGCGCTTTGAGGCTGGCTTTGGATGTTAACCGGTAGGGCTTTGGGTTTGAGCAGGATTAAACCCAGACTGCACAGCACGGCAAAGGCACATAAAATCAGCCAGGCGCTTGAGGTGGAGATATGATCTAAATAGGGCAAAAATAATGTGGCGAGCAGCACGCCAAGTCCGATGCCACTAAAACCAATCACATTAATTTTAAACCGATGCTGCAATTTACAGTGCTGGGCGACTATGCTCGGTGCCAGAATCATCAGCCAGCCACCGCAGATGCCGGACAATATTCGCCAGAACAGATACCAGCTGCCCTCAAAACCGGCGAACGCACAGCAGAATAAACTTAAACTGCCGAGAAAGGCCGCGGCCTGAATCCAGCTTAATAGCTGCCGGTTTAAGCGCATGGCCCAGACCGCACCAATTAAATAACCGAGTAAATTGGCGCTGCCTAACAGGCTGGCAAACTCGCTACTCCATTCAAAAGCCAGACGGGTACTGGGTAATAAGGCGGTATAAGAAAAACGAAAAATACCGATACCTAAACAGGTGGCCAGCAGTAAAAACAGGCTGAGGCGGCGTTGCTGTGCATCCATGCAGATTCCTTGCGCTTTTTATTATGCGTAAAATATTGTTGTATGGCGCGCGGGCTATTACAGTTGCGCGCTGATCTGGCCAATTTGTTTGCTAATCTAACAACTGTTTATTCCACTGAAACCGGCTGACCAATGCTATAAAAATGCCCGCCGGCAATATGGTGGATACTTTTCCATTCATCGGCCACTTCATGATAATACCAGTGCCCGTCACGAAATACCCGCTGATCGGCATAGGCTGTAATGACTTTGCCTATAAACAGGTCATGGGTTTGCTGGTTGTGCGGCTCCGGAATAAGTTCACAGATCAGCCAGGCGGCGCATCCGGCCACTGTCGGCACAGGAGAATGCTCAAACTGGAACAGCTCGACCCCACAGCGGTCCAGCTTGTTCGGCTCCTGAAACAGGCTGATGCTTCCCAGTTGATGCACCATCCTGAGCTGTTTTAAGGTCGGCACCTGCAAGGCAAAATAACCTGACTGTTCAATGATGGCACGGGTTTTGGTGCTTTTATCCAGCACCACTGTAACTTTGGCGGGATTAAACTCAAGCGCACAGGCCCAGGCTGCAGCCATGACATCGGTTTCTTGCTGATCTTGTGCAGACACCAGCACGGTCGGACCATGATTAATCAAACGATAGGCCTTTTCCAAAGGTACAGTTTGCAGATCAGCAGGGAGCGTCATATTTTTTTATTCCTCAATCAGAGATCATTCCAGAGATATGCAGGAAAACAACAATTCTGCATTGTACCGGGTGTTAAAACTTATATCATTGATGCATGCTTGGGAAAAAGCACAAAATACAGCGGGAGACAGATTCATGAAAATGTATCAGGTTGATGCATTCACAACAGCATTATTTAAGGGAAATCCGGCCGCAGTAATAGTGGTCGAAGACTGGCTTGATGACGCTTTAATGCAGAATATTGCACTGGAAAATAACCTTTCCGAAACTGCCTTTGTCAAGCCGATGGATGCTGAAAATTTCGAGATCCGCTGGTTTAGCCCCACAGTTGAAGTCGATTTTTGCGGCCATGCCACTTTGGCCAGCAGCTTTGTACTGTTTAAGGATTATACCCGCGCCAAAACCATTCATTTTCATGTCAAAAATTTAGGTCTTTTTATTGTCACGCAAGATGATGATGGCAAAATCCGCATGAATTTTCCAACCCGTGTGCCGGTACTGCAAGATGAATTTCCGGCGCAATTGCTGGATGTGATTGATCAGCCGGTTAAGGAAGTCTATTTAAATGCACAGGCCTATATTCTGGTACTGGAATCTGAGCAGGCAGTGTTAGCCGCCCAGCCCGATCTGGCCAAAATCCGGCAGATTGCAGAGCTGCATCAGGTCAGCACCGCAATTACCGCGACAGACCTAGATGTGGCCTTGACCGCGCCCTCTCAGGACTATGACTATATTGCTCGCTACTTTGCCCCGCATAAAGGGATTGATGAAGATCCGGTGACTGGTTCCATGCATACCGGTCTGGCGCCGTTATGGGCAGAAAAAACCGGCAAAACTGAACTGGTGGCTTATCAGGCTTCGGCGCGAGGTGGAATGCTGTACTGTGCCTTACAAGCAGAGCAGCGTATTGAAATTTCCGGTTATGCCAAATTATATCTGGTGGCCGAGTTATTTTTAGATTAAAACAGAACAGGGAAATCACGCTGGGTATGCCGGTGATTTTCAAACATAAGTCACAACAACAAACAATTTAATGCTGCAGTCATGCAAGCGGCTGCAGCAGGTAAAAGGTATTGAAAAAATTATGTTAATACGGTTTAAACAGCTCAGCCTGTCTTTGCTGATCATGGGTGTGGGGGCTACGACATTTGCCCAGCCGGTGTTGGTAAAATCTGAACAGCAGATTGAAGAATACCGGCTGGATAATGGTTTTCGGGTGATTCTGGCGCCGAATGCCAAAGAAAATAAAGTGGTGATGAGTACCATCTACTTTACCGGTTCCCTGAATGATCCCCAAGGCAAAGGCGGTATGGCGCATTTACTGGAACATCTGGCGTTTAAAGGCACCCAGAATGTCCCGGGAGATGAATTCCAGCGCCGTTTAAACCAGTACACCTTAAGCAATAATGCCAGCACCGATTACTACTCGACCAAATATCTGAACACCATCCGCCCAGATCAGACAGCCATTAATGAGATGATTTATCTTGAAGCCGAGCGTATGGACAAGCTGGTGCTGCAAGAAAAATTTGTGCCGGCAGAAATTGCGATTGTGAAGCGTGAACGCGAAGTGCGTATGGATCAGCCCTATGCGGTGTTAATGGATCAGGTCTGGAAAGCGGCCTATGGCAACCAGTATCTGGGCCGTTTACCGATTGGTGATCTGAATGAGTTGCAGTCGATTCAGATGCCGGAATTGCAGCGTTTTTATCGTAACTGGTATGCACCGAATAATGCCGTGATGGTGCTGACCGGCAAGTTTGATAAAGCGCAGGTACTCAAGCAGATTGATCAGCATTTTAGTCCGCTGGCCAAACGCCAGATTCCGGCACAGGTCAAGGTGCCAGTGCTGGATGCCCGTACCATCAAAAACCGGGATTTTTTAGTGCAAAAAGGCAGCCAGCTGGCCAAGTTCAATATCTATTTAAATGGTCAGAACGGCCAGCATAAAACCGCTCTGGCGTTGGCGCCGTATTTATACACCATGCAGCCGAGCGGGCATTTGTATCAGGGCATGGTTGAAACCGGTATCAGCACCATGGTGCAATCGACCACCTGGCTGGATCAGGATTTTAATCTGGTCTTTATGGGTGCCTTGTATGCACCGACTCATAATGCCAAGCAGGTTGAAACTGCCTTGCAGCAGGGTGTCGAGCAGGGCAAAAATTTTAATCAGACCGAGCTGAACCGGGTCAAAACCCTGATTCGTAATAGCCAGGACAGTCTGTTTAGCAATGCCAGTGCTCTTGCCGGTATGCTAAGTGATTATGTGGTATCGGAGCAGGGCAACTGGGCACAGTATTTTGTCCATCAACAGGAATTACAGGCCTTAACGGTGGATCAGGTCAATACACGTTTACAGCAATTCCTGATTCCTGAACATCGTATGCGCGGGCATATTCAGCCGACACCAGAAGAGCAGAAAAAGGCCCAGCAACAGCAGGCTGCTGAACCGCTGAAAACCCTCGATCAAATGGATGTACAGGCCGAGCCACTCAAAGACATCAGCAGCTATGAGCAGGAAATTCAGCAGTATCTGCACACATCCAAACAGGCCTTAAGCCAGACTGAAGCCAAAATCCAGCGTGGCACACTGGCCAATGGCATGAAATATGCACTGTTTCCCACCTCGACCCGGGACGATAAAACCTACGCCACCATTATAGTCGATTTTGGCAATGAAAAATCGCTGTTTAATCAGGGCGAGATTATTGACCTGATGGCCTATTTAATGCTGCGTGCCTCAGATCAGTACAGCCTGCAGGATATTGCCGACAAATCCATTGACGCCGGTGGTTCAGCTTCGGCACAGGCCAATAGCAATGGCGTGGCCATTTCGATTGTGGCCAAAAAAGATAAATTTGATGAGTTTTTCAGATTTGTCTTGGAAATCATGAAAAAGCCGCTGTTTGAACAGGCCCAGTTTGATCTGATCAAGGCACAAAGTCTGGCCAGTCTGGACCGGCCGTATACCGAGCCGGAAACCGTGGCTGCCTTAAATATGGCACGTTTGATCGAGCGTTATCAGCCGGGAGATTTGCGTTATCACTTCGAGCCGGAATTTGCCAAGCAGCAGTTGACCCAGGCCAGCAATGAGAAAGTCAAACAGCTGTATCGGCAGTTTTTTGCCATGGATCATGCCCGGATTGCCATTACCGGCGATTATGAGGCCAAGCCGGTTCTCAAGCTGTTGCAACAGCAGTTTGCCACTTGGAACGGAGCACAGCCGTATCAGCGTTTAAGCGTGCCGTATAACAGCTATGCGGCGCAAAAACAGCATGTACTGTCCGAACAGCGTGAGTTTGGCAGTTATCAGGGCGTGATGACCCTGCCCGTGGGAAATGATCATCCCGATGCAGCCGCATTAATGGTCATGAGTCATATTTTAGGGGACTCACAACTGACCTCACGTCTGGCGCAAGAGCTGCGTGAAAAAAATGCGCTGGTCTACAGTTTTGGCAGTTCGCTCAGTTTAAGCAGCTTTGAAAATTCCGGTGCCCTCAGTGTGAGTGCCAACTATACTGCCGGTAAAGCGGCGCAGTTGTCGCAGGCGGTACATAAAGTCTTTCAGGAGTTGCGCAAAAATGGCGTGACTGCACAGGAAGTAGCGGCGGCCAAGGCTGACATTCTGAAACAGCGTGTCACAGCGCTGGAAGATGAGCGCCGTATTCACCGGATGCTGGTGGCACAGCTGGAACTTGACCGTGATTTACCGTATCGGGAAAAACGTGATCAGGCCATTGCCCGACTCAGCAAAGCCGATATTGATGCGGTGATCCAGAAATATCTGCTGCCGCAACATTGGGTCGAAGTCATGGCTGATCAATATGGTCAGCCGGTAAAATAAGTGCTGATTACAGATCATTCATATAAAAAATCTCCCTAAACGGGAGGTTTTTATGAAGCCGGTTATGTTGGCACTGATCCCATCTGCCAGCAATCCTTATAGGTGCTATGAGTAAGTATGAGGTGAATTTATCATAGAGAATTAGAGCCGATAGAATTGTTTGGCATTATCATGGAACACCTGCGCTAATGCCTGCGGATGATACGTCGCCACCACATCGCTAAAGGCATCAATAATCGTGACTAAGTCACTGCTGACCCGATCCATCGGGAAATTGGAACCAAACATCACCCGATACATACCAAAACTTTTCAGCGCGTGCTGAATCAGCGGGGCAGTTAAATCAATAATTTCCTGTTTTGAGGCCAGCCGTTGCTGCTGGTGAAACTGATGGCCCAGTACCGGCATAAACAGCCCCGACAATTTGGTATAGACATTCGGGCAGCGCGCCAGTTCAGCCAGGTCTTCCTGCCAGCGAAACAGGATATTGTCGCGCGCAGTTTGGGTAATACCGGTATGCGAGCCGACCGGACCAAACAGACCGGCCGGTGTACCGAGGTGATCCAGCACAATTGAGGTTTCCGGAAACTGTTTTGCCAGGGCAATCACATCTTCCAGCTGGCTGGAATAGACCCAGGCATCAAAACTTAAATTATGCTGTGCCAGTAGTTCAAAGCCTTTCAGAAATTTTTTGTCACGGTATAAATGCGGATCATCGGCCCAGGCATAAATGTCTTTATCTTCATGAACCGCAGCCATTTTACGAATCCCGCGAAAATGTTGCGGCGCCGCTTTCTGATGCATTTTCAGAATCTGCTTGAACTGGCTGTCACGCGGGTCGGCCGTGGCCACCACTGCACCCAGCTGGATACCATTTTTGGCAAAATCCAGCGATTCAATAAAACGGGTTTCTCCATCCACACCTTTGCCTTTGTGGTCATGCCAGCTGGCCTCCACATGTACCACTTTTTCAACCGGATAAAAGCCGACATCGCGGCAATAATGTTCGGGCAAATAGGGGGCAGTGACATGCTGGGTGTGTCCCAAAGTGTCAATCAGTGCTTTGGATTTTAGCGTACGGATGGTTTTATCCAGTAAGCGTGGATATTTCCCTAGCAGCTTGACTGCCAGGCGTGCGCTGTGTGGTGTGTTATATGGGTCCCATTGATGAATATGCGCATCAATCAGTGCAAATCCAAGATTTTGCATAGCAGGTTGGTTTGATCCTTGAAGATGTCTATTTTATTCAAAGCCAAGTCTGCAAAAAAGAAAAGGGTATTTATCGAAAAGATGACATTAAAAAAGCCCAACAGGGTGGTAATGCCAGTCAGTTAAGCAAATTTTAGTAAAATGTAGTAAAAATGAGTGTATGTAAATACGCTCATTTTTTTATGTCTTTATCTGAACATTTAGAATCCACTCTTGAACATGCTCTCCCATCACTCAACCATTTTTGTGAACTTATTGATTTAAATTGGATTGAAACAAGCCTGCATCAAACAGGTAAGGCATCGATCAGAAGGAGAAAATTACCTGCTGAGCACGTGGTTTGGCTTGTTCTTGGGCTTGCCTTGTTTCGCAATCAACCCATCAGCTATGTGGTAGAACAATTAAAAC
>NZ_VOXR01000138.1:0-1082 GCF_013420645.1 Acinetobacter sp. C15 | reverse complement strand
GTACCAGCGTACGGCCCACAGAATGATGTCACGCTGAAAATGCCGGCCTTTGAATGGGTTCATGTGCAGCTCCATCAGCAAAAGGGGATGATAAGTTTATCACCACCGACTATTTGCAACAGTGCCATATGACCTATATGTCTACTGATGAACTCTATAAAGAGGGTTACTCATTATTATACGGACAATAACGATGACTAGAATATTTATACTGATGTTCGTCGTTGGACTTTTGAGCGCTTGTCATAAGCCTTCATCAGCCGATCAGTCCAAGATACAAGAATTACAAGTGATGTCCTTTAGTGAGCAGACCTTGGCGCAATTTTCTTGGGAATTAATCGAGGCAACAAATGCTAATAGTGAACGTATAGATTCATTATTTCTGGCTTCAAAACCTGACCAACCTATCACGCTAAAATTTGCAGAAAAGATGCTGTATATTGGGAATTTGTTTTGTAATATAAATTCGATTGGTATTCATTTTAAGGGCAATCATTTATATGCTGAACAACCAATTGTTGCCACAATGATGGGCTGTCCTGATGATATCAACTTACGTGAAAGTACGATGATAGATATTCTGGTGAATGCTCCCACATTATATCTTCAATCTCGTAAGGGGCAGGCACAACTGCTTATAGAAACACAAAAAAAAGAGAAATTGATTTTTAAAGGTGTTCAAGTCAACAAGTAGTCTAAATTCTTGCAGTACACTGATGAAAATCATAAGGTAAAGTTAGATATGAGGAAGCCCAATCATTTAGTTGGGCTTCTTTGTTTAAATATAATTTTAAGAGCCGGTAACTTATTTTCTGTAAGTTCCCTTTTACTATTTTTCTTTTGAGTATTTTATTAATCTAATTCTTTTACGCACTCAATAAGTATTACCACTATACCAACTCTTAGAAAGAGCTTTGAATTCCCTATTTAACATAATGGTGGTTATACGCAATACACTTGTAAGCCCAAAGTAGAAATGTCCGGTTTCTCCAAAGTAAAAATGTCCGCTTTTAGAATATGCACTTTTGCAATTTTCTTAGCGGACGGTTTGATATGTTGGTGTCTATGTCGGATAAAGAACT
>NZ_VOXR01000137.1:0-1087 GCF_013420645.1 Acinetobacter sp. C15 | reverse complement strand
TGATGGGAGAGCATGTTCAAGAGTGGATTCTAAATGTTCAGATAAAGACATAAAAAAATGAGCGTATTTACATACACTCATTTTTACTACATTTTACTAAAATTTGCTTAACTGACTGGCATTACCATAACAGGGGCTTTTTATTTATAATAAAATTATATATTTAAATAAAAATAAGAGGGTGGGATGGGATTTTCTTTTGTTTCTGAAAGTTTTCAGAATGCATTGGATCGACTTTTTGAAACTGCTCAAAAAAACTTAAATTCTAAAGATGATGAAACTAAGAACTGGGCAAATAAAGTTAGATCTTTAAAAGAGTTCTTTACTAATAGGACACTTGAATATCTTGACATAAATCTACATGAGACAAAGAAGTGGAACTTATTTGATGTAAGTCAATTAGCTGACTCAATTATTGCTAATGATTTATTGCATTTAAAATATGGTGCTCTGAGTTTTTATGTTTATTTAAAAGAATGGGAATTTAGACGTGGAATTAAAGAAAATGAACAACACAATCCTATTGTAAGAAGTTTTTATGACTTCATTTATACTGAAAAAAATCAAAGATATTTAGAGTTCAAAACACATTATGATTTCGTAGATGAATTACCGTTCGTTATCTGTGGGGAAATTTATAGTGATTCAAAGCTTAGTGAAATAAGAAATTTCTTAGAGGAAAAAGATTTTTCAGATTTCAATAGTTTTGTAGAAACCAATACAACAACTTTTGAAATGATCAAAAAATGGGAAGAAAGTTTTGATGAAAAAAAACAAGCTGTATTAGATTTAGAAAATAGGCTTAAAAAAAGCAAGGAAACATATGATTTCATTTTACTCAACAAAGGCTTTAAAGAGCTTTATGAGCAAAAAAAAGAAGAACTAAAAGAGCGTAGAGATAGTTTTTCGAAATTTGGTGCAACATTGGCCATTACTCCATTGACTCTGATCATATTTTCTGAGAGCGTTCAAAATTCTGTGTCAGCCGAATTGGCTAGAGTTTAATTATATCATCGAGCCTGCCTTCAAAGTAAATCGATAACTGTGTGATGGTTTGCCCCCAGTTTGTCACCGGCATTGTCCATTT
>NZ_VOXR01000136.1:0-1087 GCF_013420645.1 Acinetobacter sp. C15 | reverse complement strand
GGCGAATTCAAACATGAGGTGCGACAGTTTCAAAAGCCATATGATAATCAACAAGCTGAGCAAATTTCTCTAATGGTGTAAGCCAATCTAACGCCTTTCTAGGACGAGTATTCAGTGACATGGCAACTTGATTTAAATAATGCTGATCTGCCTGATTTAAATCAATCCCTTTAGGTAAATATTGCCTAATTAAACCATTCATATTTTCGCATGTGCCTTTTTGCCAGGGTGAATGTGGGTCACAGAAATATACATCTATGCCTAAATCTTCTTCGAGTATTTTATGTTCTGACATCTCACGTCCACGGTCATAGGTCAACGTTTTACGCAGTTCTGCAGGTAAATATTTCAGAGCTTCAGTTAAAGCCTTGCGCACTGATTCTGCCTTTGCATCAGGTAATGTTGCCAAGATACAGAGCCGTGTATTTCGTTCAATAAGTGTTGCTATCGAACTTTTATTGTCTTTACCTTTAATTAAATCAGCTTCCCAATGACCCGGTATTTTTCTTTCTTGAACTTCGGCTGGGCGCTCATGAATAGTTTTAATATCCTGTAATATAGAATCTTTTTTAGGTTCACCGTTAGCTTTTCGCTTTTTATTTTCATGACGTAGACAGGATAATAAGTCTTTTTTCAACTCACCCTTGGGTAATGCTCGTATCGTTGAATAAATCGTTGTATGGCTTACATTCATTGTTTGATCCAAATCAGGAAATGTCTTTAAACGCTTTGCTATTTGCTGAGGAGACCATAAACAACGGATCGCTTCAACAATAAATTTCCAGAGGATTGAATCGATTTTGAGTTTTCTGTGACCACGTCTACGTCTAGCAAAAGTGTTATCAGAAGCATATTGAGCTTGATAAACGTCATTGATGCTATTTCTTTTAAGCTCACGATAGATCGTACTAGGATGTCTTTTAATGAGTTCAGCAAATTTTCTGGCTGAAAAGCCTTCTTTTCTTGACTCAAGCATTAATGCAGTACGATCTTCAAAGTTAAGATGATGGTATGACAATTTTATATACTCCATAAACCCTTTAAATTAATTAGGTGGTTTATGTCGCACTTCAAGTTTTACTCTGCC